>NZ_JZWY01000274.1:0-35839 GCF_000966955.1 Streptomyces sp. NRRL S-495 | reverse complement strand
GATCACCTTCGACAACCCGCTCGCGCCCACCGCCACCGGCAGCTACCTCGGCAAGACCAAGGCCGACGTCACCCCGGTCTCGGTGGTCAAGGGCACCGCGGCCGAGATCGCGCCGTACAACTGGAAGCCGGCCGACACCGCGGGCAAGACCCCGTACTACGTGACGGTCAACTTCACCAACAGGACCGGCGCCCCGCTGCAGGACGAGTACTTCATGATGCGGTTCAAGGTGCAGACCGAGCCCAAGGGCACCGGCATCCTGTCCGCCCCGACCGTCCTGCGGTCGATCCCGCAGTGCGACACCGGCAAGAAGCCGGGCACCCTGGCCGACGGCGAGACCCAGCAGCAGTGTGCCGTCTATCTCGTTCCGGACGGCACCCCGCCGCAGTTCCTCGTCTTCGGTAGCGTTCTGGACACCCAGCCGCTGATCTGGAAGGCCGGCTGAGCCCTCCGCCTCCCGATCGAAGGGGTGGCGGAACAGCAGCGTCCGGGCGGTCCGGCGGGTGTCCCACGACACGCGCCGGGCCGCCCGTTCGTGCCCCTAAAGTAGGCAGGCATGCAGGTCATCCAGTCCAGCAAGCTCGCCAATGTCTGCTACGACATCCGCGGCCCGGTGCTCGACGAGGCGATGCGGCTGGAGGAACAGGGCCACCGCATCCTGAAGCTCAACACCGGCAATCCCGCGCTGTTCGGCTTCGACGCACCGCCGGAGATCCTCCAGGACATCCTGCGCAACCTCTCCTCCGCGCACGGGTACGGCGACTCCAAGGGCCTGCTCTCCGCCCGCCGCGCCGTGGTGATGCACTACGAGGAGCGCGGGCTGCACGGCCTGACGGTCGAGGACGTCTTCCTCGGCAACGGCGTCTCCGAGCTGATCCAGCTGGCGATGACCGCACTGCTGGACGACGGCGACGAGGTGCTCGTCCCGGCCCCGGACTACCCGCTGTGGACGGCCTCCGTCTCGCTGGCCGGCGGCACCGCCGTGCACTACCGCTGCGACGAGCAGTCCGACTGGTACCCGGACCTCGCCGACGTCGAGGCCAAGGTCACCGACCGGACCAGGGCGATGGTGGTGATCAACCCGAACAACCCCACCGGCGCGGTCTACCCGCGCGAGGTGCTGGAGGGGCTGGTCGAGATCGCCCGCCGGCACCAGCTGGTGATCTACGCGGACGAGATCTACGACAAGATCCTCTACGACGACGCCGAGCACGTCCCGCTGGCCACCCTGGCCCCCGACCTGTTCTGCGTCACCTTCAACGGCATGTCCAAGTCCTACCGGGTGGCGGGCTTCCGCTCGGGCTGGATGGTGCTCTCCGGGGACCGCACCCGGGCCCGCAGCTACGTCGAGGGCCTGACCGTCCTGGCCTCGATGCGGCTGTGCGCCAACATGCCGGCCCAGCACGCGGTGGCCGCGGCGCTCGGCGGACGGCAGTCGATCAAGGACCTGGTGCTGCCCGGCGGGCGGCTGCTGGAGTCCCGGGACGCCGCGTACCGGCTGCTCAACGAGATCCCCGGGGTCAGCTGTGTGAAGCCGAGGGGCGCGCTGTACGCCTTCCCCCGGCTGGACCCGAAGGTGTTCAAGATCAAGGACGACGCCCGGATGGTGCTCGACCTGCTGCGGGCCGAGCGGATCCTGCTGGTCCAGGGCTCCGGCTTCAACTGGCCCGAGCCGGACCACTTCCGGCTGGTCACCCTGCCGCGCGCGGAGGAGATCACCGACGCGGTCACCCGGATCGGCGTCTTCCTGAGCGGCTACACCCAGCCGTAGGGCGCCGCCTGCCACGAGGCACTCCGGGGTGCCCGGAAAAGCGCTACGGCCGGAGCCCCGGTCGGGCGATCTCCTTGGTCGGGGAAAGATCGTCCGTCGGGTCTCCGGCCGTCCTGTCGCTGACCGGTGCGCGTTTCGTGCGGCACACCGGCCTCTCTACCGCTCCTGCTGAGGCTCAGGCTCAGCCGAGGCGGGCGACCAGGTCTCGGTACTCGTCCCACAGCTCGGTGGGCGTGTGCTCACCGAACATCTCCAGGTGCGCCGGGACGAGCGCGGCCTCCTGACGCCAGATGTCGGCGTCGACGGTGAAGAGCAGGTCGAGGTCCTCCTTCGACAGCTCCAGGCCGTCCAGGTCGAAGCCCTCGACGGTCGGCAGCACGCCGATCGGGGTCTCGACGCCCGCGCCGTCACCCTCCAGGCGCTCGACGATCCACTTCAGCACGCGGCTGTTCTCGCCGTAGCCCGGCCAGACGAACTGACCGTCGGCGTTCTTGCGGAACCAGTTCACGTAGTAGATCTTCGGCAGCTTGGCGGCGTCCGCCGAGGCGCCGATCTTCAGCCAGTGGGCGAAGTAGTCGCCCATGTTGTAGCCGCAGAACGGCAGCATCGCGAACGGGTCGCGACGCAGCTCGCCGACGGTGCCCTCGGCGGCGGCGGTCTTCTCGGAGGCGATGTTGGCGCCGAGGAAGACACCGTGCTGCCAGTCGAAGGACTCGGTCACCAGCGGGACGGCGGTGGCCCGGCGGCCGCCGAACAGGATCGCCGAGATCGGCACACCCGCCGGGTCCTCCCACTCGGGGGCGATGGTCGGGCACTGCGCGGCCGGGACGGCGAAACGGGCGTTCGGGTGGGCCGCCGGGGTGCCGGACTCCGGCGTCCAGTCGTCGCCCCGCCAGTCGATCAGGTGGGCCGGCTTCTCGTCGGTGAGGCCCTCCCACCACACGTCGCCGTCGTCGGTGAGCGCGACGTTGGTGAAGACGGTGTTGCCCCAGAGGGTGTCGATCGCGTTGGCGTTGGTGTCGACACCGGTGCCCGGCGCGACGCCGAAGAAGCCGGCCTCGGGGTTGATGGCGTACAGGCGGCCGTCGGCGCCGAAGCGCATCCAGGCGATGTCGTCGCCGATCGTCTCGACCTTCCAGCCCGGGATGGTGGGCTGGAGCATCGCCAGGTTGGTCTTGCCGCAGGCCGACGGGAAGGCGGCGGCCGCGTACTTGACCTCGCCCGACGGCGGGGTGAGCTTCAGGATGAGCATGTGCTCGGCCAGCCAGCCCTCGTCACGGGCCATGGTCGAGGCGATGCGCAGCGCGTAGCACTTCTTGCCCAGCAGGGCGTTGCCGCCGTAGCCGGAGCCGAAGGACCAGATCTCGCGGGTCTCCGGGAAGTGCGAGATGTACTTGGTGCTGTTGCACGGCCACGGCACGTCCGCCTGGCCCTCGGCCAGCGGGGCGCCGACGGTGTGCACGGCCTTGACGAAGTCGCCGTCCTCGCCGAGCTGGTCCAGCACCGCGCGGCCCATGCGGGTCATCACGCGCATCGACACCGCGACGTAGGCGGAGTCGGTGATCTCGACGCCGTACGCGGCCAGCGGGGAGCCGACCGGGCCCATCGAGAAGGGGACGACGTACATGGTGCGGCCCTTCATGGCGCCGCGGAACAGGCCCTGCTCGCCCTGGAAGATCTCCCGCATCTCGGCGGGGGCCTTCCAGTGGTTGGTCGGGCCGGCGTCCTTCTCCTGCTCGGAGCAGATGAAGGTCCGGTCCTCGACCCGCGCCACGTCCGTGGGGTCGGAGGCGGCGTAGTAGGAGTTGGGTCGCTTGTCCTCGTTGAGCTTCTTGAAAGTGCCCTGGGCGACGAGCAGGTCCGCGAGGCGCTGGTACTCCTCCTCGGAACCGTCGCACCATTCGACGCGGTCCGGCTGGGTGATCTCCGCAATCTCGCGCACCCACGCCAGCAGACGCTGGTGGCGGGTCGGCGCGGCGCTGAGAGCAGCCGAGTTCTCGTTCGACACGATCGCTCCGTTTCACGCCATCCCGGCGGGGAGACGGCGTAGCGGGGGTTGAGGGTGCTTGCAGCGTAGCTCCGCACCTTGGGCCGGAACGCGGCAAGAAGGCAAAGTTGACGCATCTTTTACTACAGTAAGGATGATTACCAGCCAGTAGCAGACCACCCCAAGGGGTCTCGGACCCCCTCCGCCCCCTCCGCCAATGCTCCAAAACGTCCAAGTCGTGATGAGCGCCACTTCCTACGGCCGGGTAACCTACGGACCCGTAGGTAGCGGGTAGCATGCGGCTCATGACTGCTGAGCTCCTGGAGAGCGCGGAGCCTGCGCCGCTCAAGCCGAAGTGGCGCGGCTGGCTGCACGCCGCGATGTTCCCCGCCACCGTGGCCGCCGGGATCGTGCTGATCTGCCTGGCCGAACCGGGGCCCGCGAGAGTCGCGTGCGCGATCTACTCGGCCAGCGCCTGGCTGCTCTTCGGGGTCAGCGCGGTCTACCACCGGTTCACCTGGGGCCCGCGCGGCGACGCGATCCTGCGCCGGCTGGACCACGCGAACATCTTCCTGATCATCGCCGGCACCTACACGCCGTTCACCATCCTGCTGCTGGACGGCGCCGCCCGGCAGCTGCTGCTCTGGGCGGTCTGGGGCGGTGCGCTGGCGGGGATCGCGTTCCGGGTCTTCTGGGTCGGTGCGCCGCGCTGGCTCTACACGCCGGTGTACATCGCGCTGGGCTGGGCCGCCGCGTTCTTCCTGCCCGACTTCCTGCACGCGGGCGGGGTCGCGGTCATAGTGCTGATGATCGTCGGCGGGGTGCTCTACAGCATCGGCGGCGTGGTGTACGGGCTCAAGCGGCCCGACCCGTCACCGCGCTGGTTCGGCTTCCACGAGGTGTTCCACGCCTTCACCCTCGGGGCCTTCATCACCCAGTACGTCGGCGTCTCACTGGTGGCCTACAGCGCGGCCGGCTGAGCCCGGCGCCCCGTGACGGGCGGTCGACCGGTCGTGCGACCGGACGGCCGCCCGTTCCGCTGTCCACTCCCGGACCGGGCGCTCGTGCGGCGCGTGCTCGTGCGACCCGCGCTCGTGCGTGGCGTGCTCGTGCGACCCTTCGCGCCGGCGCTCGCGCGACCGGTCGTGGTGGTCATGGTGGTCGTGACGGTCGTGCGCGTACGGGATCCGCGCCTGGCGCCGTCCGATGGCCCTTCGGCGCCGCCCGGCGGTCCGGCTCGGGCGCCTGGCGGAGCAGTCGCCAGCGCCGGCCCACGTACACCATCAGCAACAGCACCTCGACCCCGGCGACCACCAGCACCAGCGCGGCACCGTTGATCAGATAGGCCGCGACCACGGCCAGCGCCGAGGCCACCACCACTGCGGCACCCCAGATCTGGGCGCCCGACTCCCGCTCGGCCATTTCGGCTTCCCCTTCCTGCGCCGGGCTCGTGGTCGGCCCGTGCCGCCCCACCCCTTCTCCGCTCTCGGCACGCACCGGCCAGCACTGACCGACGGCCACATGGTATCTACCGACAGTCACCCGTAACCGCCCGAAAGCGGCGAACGACAGATCAACGTTGCGTCAATTCCCCGTGCGGAACGCGCACTTCCAGGACACATCACGGAGCGTAGTCAACTTGGAACCGTGATCCGGCATTGACGGGGGCCACCTTTTGGGAGTTACTGTCATTTGACAGCGACTCCCTTCGCAGGCCCCGGAGGTTCCCGTGTCCACCCCGCCCACCGACCAGGCGGCCCCACCCGGGCCGGACCCACGGCGCTGGCTCGCCCTCGTCGCGGTCGCACTCAGCGTCCTGGTGATCAGCTTCGACATGACGGTCCTGAACGTGGCTCTGCCCACGCTCGCCTCGCAGCTCCAGGCCACCACCGGGCAGCAGCAGTGGATCGTCGACTCCTACACCGTGGTGTTCGCCGCGGTGATGCTCCCGGCCGGGCTGATCGGCGACCGGTTCGGCCGCCGCTTCACCCTCACCCTGGGCCTCGCCCTGTTCGGCCTCGCCTCGGCCGTCGGCATGCTGGCCGACAGCCCGGGCACACTGATCGCCGCCCGGGCCGCGATGGGCCTGGCCGGCGCGCTCGTCATGCCGATGTCCATGGCGGTGATCCCCGGCCTCTTCCCGCCCGCCGAGCAGCGCCGCGCCACCGCGATCCTGGCCGCCTCGCTGGCCGTCGGCACCCCGCTCGGTCCGCTGATCGGCGGCTTCCTGCTCCAGCACTTCTGGTGGGGCGCGATCTTCGCGATCAACCTGCCGCTGGTCGTGATCGGCATCACCGCCTGCACCCTGCTGCTGCCGGAGACCCGCAACCCGGCCGCGCCCCGGATCGACCTGCCCGCCACCCTGCTCGGCGCGGGCGGACTGGCCGCGCTCACCTACGGCATCATCGAGAGCCCCGAGCGCGGCTGGAGCGACCCGCTGGTACTCGGCACGGTCGGCGGCGCGCTGGTCGCCCTCACCGCGCTGGTGCTGCGCAGCCGGCGGCAGCAGGACCCGATGCTCGATCTGACCCTGCTCGCCGACGGCGGCTTCCGCTGGTCGACGGTGGCCGCGACGCTGGTGTCACTGGTGCTGTTCGGCGCCTTCTTCGTCCTCCCGCTGTACTTCCAGAGCGTCCTCGGCGCCGACGCCTTCGGTACCGGCCTGCGGCTGATGCCGATGATGCTCGGCCTGATGGTGGCCGCCCGGCTCAGCGACCGGCTCGTCGCCAGGACCGGCCCCCGGACCGTCATCGTCCTCGGGCTGGCCGTACTGGCCGGCGCGCTGCTCCTCGGCAGCCGTACCGAGGTCTCGGACGGCTACGCCCTCGCTGCGGTCTGGCTCACCCTGCTCGGGGTCGGCATGGGCCTGTCCCTGATCACCGCGCAGGCCACCGCCCTGCTCACCCTGCCGCCCGCCCGGGCCGGCGTCGGCTCGGGGCTGCTGCAGACCTTCCGCCAGGTCGGCGGCGCGATCGGAGTGGCCGTCTTCGGCAGCCTGCTGGCCGACTCCTACCGGGGGGCGCTGGACACCGGCGGGCTCGCGGCGGGCGCGGCCGAGCGGGCCGGACGCTCGGTGGTCGCCGCCGACGCGGTCGCCGCCGCGACCGGCGACCCCGCCCTGGCCGCCTCGGCGCACGGCGCCTATGTGCACGGAATGACGGTCGTCCTGCTGGTCTCCGGGGTGATCGCGGTGCTGTCCGCGGTGCTGGTGGCGCTGCGGATGCCGGCCGCCGAACCGGCCGGGGCCGCTGTCGGGGGCGCCGGGGCCGCCGCCGGACCGGCCTCACCCGCCGGGGCGCCGGGAGAGTCGGGGGAGGCCGTCGTGCCCGCGACCGATCACGGATAATCGAAGACATGAGCGCACCGCAGTCGGCAACGGCACCTCCGGCCGGACCGGGCAACCCGATCCAGGCGATGCTGGAGGCGCCGCTGTCGCTGCGCGAGCGGAAGAAGCTGAAGACCCGCCAGACCATCCGGCGCGAGGCCTACCGGCTGATCGCCGAACAGGGCTACGAGAACACCACGGTCGACCAGATCGCGGCCGCCGCCGAGGTCTCCCCGTCCACCTTCTTCCGGTACTTCGCCACCAAGGAGGACCTCGTCCTCACCGACGAGTACGACCCGGCGATGATCGACGCCCTGCTCGCCCGCCCCGCCGACGAACCGTTCCTGCGGTCCTGCCGGGAGGCCCTCATCGGGCTGCTGCGGCAACTGCTGGAGCACGAGCGCGAGGAACTGCTGGTCCGCATGCGGCTGACCAAGGACGTGCCCGCGCTGCGCGCCCGGATGATCGACACCGGCAACGAATCGCAGCGGCTCTACCTCACCGCGCTGACCCGGCGGGCCGACCTGCAGGAGCCCACCTTCGCGATGCGGATCACCGCCGCCGCGATCAGCGCCGCCACCACCGAGACCGTGCTGCAGTGGGCCGAGAGCGGCGGCAGCGAGGACATCGCCGAACTCGTCCACCGCACCTTCGCGATCCTGGAGGACGGGTTCGCCGGGTCATGACGCACGGCAGGACCGACGGCGGAGGCTTCCGCCCCGCCGCCGGTCCGTTGTTCGCCGTCCGCTCCGGTCCTCAGGACGCGTCCACCGCCCGCGCCGCCGTCCGCCGCCGGAGCGCCAGGCCCGCGCCCGCGAGCGCGGTGACGCCCAGGGCCGCGACCGCCGTCACGGCCGGCAGCGCGCTGCCGCCGTTCACCGGAGTACCGGCGGCCTGCGGGGCGCCGGGCTCGTAGCCGCCGCCCTTGCCCGCCCGGTCGTACGCCGAGCCGGGCAGCTTGTCGCCGTACCGCTGCCGGACCAGCCCCTGGTACGCGGCCAGGCTCACCCCGGCCTCGCCCACCGAGCGGCGCGCCTCCTCGTCCAGCGGCAGCACCCGGCCGTCCCGCAGCACGTACCAGGCGTTGATCTGCGGCTCGCGGAACGCCGTACCACCGCCGCCGGCCGCCGCCCGCGCCGCGTAGTCGCTCTCGTCGCCGCCGGTGGCGATGTTGACGACCCGCCAGCCGCCGTTCTGCTTGACCGTCCAGACCGAGGCGATCTGGCCGTCCGCCGCGACCACCTTGCTCGCGGTGAACTCGGCCCGGGCCACCGGGGCACCCGGGGAGCCGGACACGAAGTCCGCGTCCAGCAGGTACACCGGCACGGTGTCACCGGTCAGCCTGGGCGCGGCGGCGTCCGCAGTGCCCGAGGAGTCCGCCCCGACCGTGAGCTGCCCGGTCTGCGGAGCACCCTTGCGGGCGAAGAACCGGCCCAACTGGTCCAGCACCGCCGGACTCTGCACCGCGCCGCGGGCCTGGGCCAGCTCCGCCGCGGGCACCGGCTCGGGCACCCCGCCGGGTCCGGCCGCGGAGGCGGTCGGGGCGAGGGCCAGGCCGAGGCCGGCGGCCAGCAGGACGACCGTCGCGCCGCGGACGGCCGCGGCATCACGCATGCTGCTCATGTCGCCCCTCACGCGCCGATCCGGTACAGGGAGTGGGTCCAGGAGAACGTGCCGTTCGACACGTAGTAGTTGTAGTCCGCCCAGTTGTAGCGGGTGTTGGACGGCCACGGGTCACCCCAGTAGACCCAGTTGTTGGAGGTGTCGAACCCGTAGACCACGTGCATGTGGCCGCCGCCGGAACTCCACTGGATCCGGGTCTCGATCGGCCGGTTGGCGTTCACCTCGGTCTGCACCGTGCTGTAGCGCAGATAGCCGGTGACGTAGGAGCCCGGGTTGATGCCGACCCAGCTCAGGCCGTTCTGCACATCGCCCAGCGTGGCCTGGCTGTTGGGGCAGCCGGAGTTGGTCGAACGGCCGAACGCGGCGTTGCAGAACTGGTTCTGGCTGTAGGTGTAGCCGTACCAGGTGGCGATGGTGTTGCCGCTCGCCGCCCAGCACCAGTTGGTCTGCTGTTGCTGCTGCATGGTGATGTTGAGCTTCTTGAAGGTGCCGGCCAGATCGGCCGTGGCACCTGCGGCGGCGGGCTGTACCCGCTGGGCCTGGACGGGGGCGGACGAGGCCGTGGGGGTGGCCTGGGCCGGGGTGACGGCCGCGACGCTGAGCGCCGGGCCGAGGACGCCGAGTGCGAGCACCGAGACGGTGCGGCGCAGGCGTGTCCGTACGACTGACATGGGGGATTTCCTCCTTGCGACAGGCAGAGGAGTCGAGAGGTGTGGGGGTGCGGTCCGGATCGCGCCACCGAGCATCGCGCTGTTGACATGGCCGGTCAACGCCCCTCGGCACCCCTTCCGCCGGGTGTGAACGCACCCGCCCCGTTGTGAACGCCGGCCCGGGAACCCCTGCCAGTCACGCCCCGACCGGTGACAAACCCCCCTCCACATGTGAATATTCACGACCGACCGGGCCCGCCCCGTCCGCCACCCGAGGAGGCCGCATGCAGCGGACCGACCACCCCGACCTCGCCACCGCGCTGCGGACCGGCCCGTTCCACCTCGCCCTGCGCACCGCCATCGCCGTCCGGGGCCTCGCCCTGCACCGGGTCCGCGACCACCTCGCGCTGCGCGGCGTCCACATCGGGGTCACCAGCCTCAGCTACTGGCAGCAGGGCCACCGCCGCCCCGAGCGGCCGGAGTCGCTGCGCGCCGTAAGGGAGTTGGAGCGGGTCCTGGACCTCCCCGCGCACTCCCTCACCAGACTGCTGGGCCCCCGGCGCGGCGCACCCGCCGAGCCGGCCGGCCCGCCCGTCCGCCCCTACCGCGACCTCATCAGCCCGGCCACCGCCGTCGACGACCTGCTCACCGAGCTGTCCAGCCCGCGCGACACCGGCCTGCACACCATCACCCACATCGAGCGGATCCGGATCGGCGCCGACCGCCAGCTGCTGCGCCGCGACTCCCAGCACGCCCTGCGCGCCCACCGGGACGGGATCGACCGCTACCTCGCCATCCACCAGGGCGACCCGGGCAGCGACATCACCCGGGTCGGGGTCCGCGCCGAGGAGAACTGCCGCCCCGGCCGCATCCGCCGCGACCAGGCCCACGACCTGCTGGTCGCCGAACTCCTGCTGGACCGGCGGCTGCGCGCGGGCGACACCCATCTGCTCGGCTACGGCTTCGACGACGCGCCGTCCCCCACCCCCAGCTGCGAGTACGTCCGGGGCTTCAACTCGGGTGCCGGACAGTACGTGCTCCAGGTCACCTTCCACCCGGAGGCACTCCCCGTCCGCTGCCACCGCTTCGCCCGCCGCTCCCCCGCCGAACGGCCCTACGAGACCGAGGAGCTGACCCTCGACGGCCACCACTGCGTCCATCTGGTCGCGACCGCCCTGCGGCCCTGCATCCTGGGCATCAGCTGGGACTGGGAGTAGGAGGACCGCCCCGGCTCCGGCCACCGGTCGTACCGGCTGCGGACCGCCCCGGCTACCGGTCGTACCGGCCGGGGTCCGGCGCCAGCCGGCGGGCGTCGTAGCGGGGGTCGACGGTGCCGAACAGCCGGTCCCAGACCGTGGTGTAGAAGCCCAGGTTGACCGAGGGGTCGCGGTGGTGGCCGACGTGGAACATCGGCAGCGCCACCCAGCGGAACACCGCCAGCCGCCGGACCCGGACCGGGAACGGCTCCACCCCGAGGTGCCCGAGCAGGCCGAAGACCAGATTGACGCCGATGTAGCCGGCCAGCGCCGCGGCGGACATCCCCGGCCAGAGGCAGAGCACCGCGATCCAGGCCCCGCCGAAACCCAGCACCTCCAGCGGGTGCAGCACGAACAGGGTGGCCGGGCGCGGGTCCGGGTAGGCGTGGTGCAGCTCGTGCGCCAGCCGGTAGAGCCGGCGGCGGTGGGCCAGCCAGTGGCCGCCGTACATCAGCGCGTCCATCACCAGCGAGAACAGCAGCAGATCGGCCAGTGCCCGCGGCCCGGTGTCCGCGGTGAGCCGGATCCAGCCGGCCCGCCAGAGCAGCCAGCCGGCCAGCCCCAGGGCCGAGTTGAGCAGCACGGCGACCACCGTCAGCAGCCGTTCCCGGCGGTCCGGAGGCGCGGGAGCCGGGGTCAGCCGCCGGTCGCCGAAGCGACGGACCAGCCAGCCCCCGGCCAGCAGGGCCACCACGAACAGCGCGAGGTTGCCGGCCAGCGCTCCGACCGCCACCTCCAGCGGCCCCAGCCGGGCCGCCCGTGCGAGTACCGCGTCCACCGTCGCGCCCCCTCCGACCGCCTGCCCTGCCCTGCCCCACCGGTCCGACGCCTTCCCGGTGCCGGTGGTTCCCGACCCCCGTAGACGGCCGTCGGCCGCCGGCAACCGTCGAGGACCGTCGGCGGACCTCAGTCGCCGAAGGCCAGCTCCACGCAGTCCTCCACCGGCCGGTAGCCGATCTGCTGGTAGATCGAGTTGCTGGTCGGATTGGCGAGATCGGTGTAGAGCAGCACCTCCGCCGCCCCTCGGGCGAGGGCAGCGGCCGAGGCGGCCGCCGTGACACCGCTGGCGTAGCCCCGGCCCCGGGCCTCGCCCGGGGTGTAGACCGGGCCGATCCGCGACATCCCGGCGATCACCGCGCTGGCCCCCGCCACCGCGACCGGCCGCCCGCCGTCCTCCCACAGGTGCAGCTGGCCGGCGGCGGTCCGGTCGTCCACCACCGTCGCGACGTTGGGGATCCGGATGTCCACCTCCTCGGCGAACTCGGCGAACCAGCGGATCAGCAGCTCGCGGTCGTCCGCTCCGGCGAGCCGGGACCGGCCGGACGGCGGGCGCGGCGGATCGGCCAACTCGCCGAGCCGGTAGAGCCGTTCGTTGGTCCTGACGGTGCTCGTGGTACCGGTGACCGCGGCCCAGGCGGCGCCGAAGGCCAGCGTCGCGGCCGCGCCCCCGCCCGCTCCGGTGAGCGCTGCGGCCCCGGCCGGAGCGGCGGCCGACCCAGCGGCCGGCTCGGCAACCAGCTCGGCGGCGAGCAGGGCGGCCAGCTCGGCGGCCAGCTCGACCGCGGCCGATTCCGGCATCAGTCCCAGCCGAGGGCTGAACGGCGGCGTCTGCACGAACGCACCGGCGACCGGCCCGTCCGGCTCGGCGCGCCACCAGCCGAACACCGGCACGCCGTCGCCGTAGTAGTGCGGGCCGCTCGCCGCCAGCCGGTCGGTGATCGTGAGCAGGACGGTGTTCTCGGCCGGGTGCGCGGCGAGGAAGCCGCCGGCCCGGGCGCGGAAGTCGTCGAGGGAGCTGCTGATGGTCCAGGGCATGAGCCATCCTCCCCCGGCCCCACCGCCTCCCTCCACCGCTTTTCTACTGCCCGGACACGTCCTGGAACACGCCCAGCCGGGCCGCGAGGACGGCCGGATCGGTGGTCGGGGCGTCACAGGCGAAGTGGCGGCAGACGTACGCGGCGGGCGCGCCGTCGACCAGCGGCCGTCCGGCCAGCAGCGGGACGTCGTCGCTGCCCGCGCCCGGCTCGCCGAGCGCGACCACCGCGCCGGGCGCGGTGCCCAGCAGCGCGGTCCGGTGCAGCGCGGCCGTCGCCGGGTCGCCGGCCGGGCCGATCACCGCGACCTCGCGCGGCCCGTCGGCCAGCGCCTCGGCCGCCGCCAGACCCCAGCCGACGAAGCGGGGCGCGCGCGAGGCCAGCGCCCCGACGATGCCGAGCGCCCGCTCGGCGGCGGTCCGGTGGCGGTCCGACCCGGTGCAGGCGGCGTAGCCGAGCAGCGCGTTCGCGGCGGCGGTCCAGCCGGACGGGGTCGCGTTGTCGGTCGGGTCCTGCGGGCGCCGGATCAGTTCCTCGGCGTCGTCGGCGGTGTCGTAGAGGGCGCCGGTCGCCTCGTCGGTGAAGTGCTTGAGCACGGTGTCGAGCAGCCCGCCGGCCAGCTGGAGCCACTCCGACTCGCCGGTGACGGAGTACAGCGCGAGGAAGCCCTCGGCGGTGTCGGCGTAGTCCTCCAGCACGCCCGCGTTGGCGCCGGGGCGGCCGTCCCGGGAGGTGCGCAGCAGCCGGCCGTCGGGGGTGAGGTGGACGGCGAGCAGCAGGTCGGCGGCGCGCTCGGCGGCGGCGACGAGGTCGGGGCGGTCCAGCAGGGCGCCGGTCTCGGCGAGGGCGGCGACGGCGAGGCCGTTCCAGGCGGCGACCACCTTGTCGTCCCGGGCGGGCGCCGGGCGCTCCGCGCGGGCCGCCAGCAGGCGCGCCCTGATCGCCTCGTACTCGGCGGGGTCCTCGGGGTCGGCGAGGAGCTGGAGGACGGAGGTGCCGTGCTCGAAGGTGCCGTCCGCGGTGACGGAGAACAGCCGGGCGGCGGTGGCCGCGTCGGCCGGACCGAGCAGGTCGACCAACTGGCCCGGCTCCCAGACGTAGTAGGCGCCCTCGCTGCTGGCGCCGGTCTCCTCGTCGAGGCTGTCGGCGTCCAGCGCGGAGGCGAACGCGCCCTCGGGGGTGCGCAGTTCGCGCAGCAGGAAGTCCGCCGTGGAGAGCGCCGTCCGGCGGGCCAGCGGGGAACCGGTCGCCCGCCACAGGTGCAGGTACGCGCGGAGCAGCAGCGCGTTGTCGTAGAGCATCTTCTCGAAGTGCGGGACCACCCAGCGGGCGTCCACCGCGTACCGGGAGAAGCCGCCGCCGAGCTGGTCGTGGATGCCGCCGCGGGCCATCGCCTCGCCGGTGCGGACGGCCATCTCCAGCGCCGCCTCGGAGCCGGTCCTGGCGTGGTGGCGCAGCAGGTACTCGATCACCATGGCCGGCGGGAACTTCGGCGCCCCGCCGAAGCCGCCGTGCCGCTCGTCGAAGTCACGGCTGAGCCCGACCAGCGCCTCGTGCAGCTCGGCCTCGCCGGGCGGCGTGTGCACCCCGCTGCCGACCGCGTAGACGGAGGCCCGCTCGGCCAGGTCGGCCCGGATCCGCCCGGCGACCTCGCCGACCTCCTCCCGCCGGTCCCGCCAAGCCGCGTGCACGCCCTCCAGCACCTGCCGGAACGAGGGCATGCCGTGCCGGGGCTGGGGCGGGAAGTAGGTGCCGAAGTAGAACGGCTCCTTCTCGGGGGTCAGGAAGACGGTCATCGGCCAGCCCCCCTGCCCGGTCGCCGCCTGGACCGCCTCCATGTAGACGGCGTCGACGTCCGGCCGCTCCTCCCGGTCGACCTTGACGGCGACGAACCGCTCGTTGAGGTACGCCGCCGTGCCGTCGTCCTCGAAGGACTCGTGGGCCATCACATGGCACCAGTGGCAGGCGGCGTACCCGACGCTCAGCAGTACCGGTACGCCGCGGCGCTCCGCCTCGGCGAAGGCCTCCGGCCCCCACGGCCACCAGTCGACCGGGTTGTCGGCATGCTGCTGCAGGTACGGCGACGTGGCGTCGGCGAGGCGGTTCGGCATGCCCCCCATCCTTGCGCATCGGCGCCCGGGAGGGGGGCAGGACCTCACTCCTTCGGAGCCTCCGGCTCCTCGACGAAGTCGACCTTCTTGAACTGCCGGTTCATCGACTTGGCCAGGAACCAGGTGGCCACACCGAGGGCGGCGAAGACGACGAAGCCCAGCAGGCCGGGGGTGACCTTGGCGTCGTCGACGGCGAGCTCGGCGGCGAGGTGGGTGAGGTTCACGGGGGCACTCATATCTCTATGGTGGCCCGGCTCACGGGGAGCCGGGCCGTCGGGGGGTGCTTCAGTCCCGCGTGTCGGCCTTCTCGGCCGTCAGGCTGGGGGTACGCAGACCGGCGAACAGGTCGTCCTCCGGCAGGTCCACGTCGACCAGGGTACGGGCGAGCTCGTAGTCCTCGGTGGGCCACACCTCGCGCTGGACCTCCAGCGGGACGCGGAACCACGGGCCGTCCGGGTCGATCTGGGTGGCGTGCGCGATCAGCGCGCGGTCCCGGGTCTCGAACCAGTCGTCGCAGCGGACCCGGGTGGTGATCTCGCGCTCGGTGCGACCGCTCTTCTCCCAGCCGGCGATCCACTCGCCGTAGGGGGACTCGTGGCCGTTCTCGCTGAGGTACTTGTGCAGGGCGCGGATCCGGCCCATCGGGAAGCCGTGGTTGTAGTAGAGCTTCAGCGGCTGCCAGGGCTCGCCGGCCTCGGGGTAGGCGTCGGGGTCCCCGGCGGCGTCGAAGGCCACCATGGTGATCTTGTGGGTCATGATGTGGTCGGGGTGCGGGTAGCCGCCGTTCTCGTCGTAGGTCGTGATGACCTGCGGCTTGAACTCCCGGATCAGGCGGACCAGGGGTTCGGCCGCCTCCTTGACGTCCTGGAGGCCGAAGCAGCCTTCGGGCAACGGGGGCAGCGGGTCGCCCTCGGGCAGGCCCGAGTCCACGAAGCCCAGCCAGGCCTGCTTGATCCCGAGGATCGCGCGGGCCTCGTCCATCTCCTTGCGCCGCACCTCGTGGATGTTCTCCTCGATCTCCGGCTTGCCCTGCAGCTTCGGGTTGAGGACCGAACCGCGTTCTCCCCCGGTGCAGGTGGCCACCAGCACGTCCACCCCCTGGTCGACGTACATGGCCATGGTCGCCGCGCCCTTGCTGGACTCGTCGTCCGGGTGTGCGTGCACCGCCATCAGTCGCAACTGCTCAGTCAACGCGTGCGTTCCTTCCACAAATGTCCGGGCGTCCCGCGCCATCCGGTCCGCCCACCGTCCGAGCCGCTCTCGGGGCCGCGTCACCGCGGGACCGGCCGCGGCGTACGGCGCCGACACGGCCGAGCCCCGCCCCCGCCGGACCGGCCGCGGGCGTGCCCCTCCTATAGTGACGGACTGGAGGAGCCCCGCATTCCCCCGCACCACCCGCGCGGCCTCCTCCTCACGAGAGGACTGAGCCCCATGAGTGCTGGCACCCGGACCCCGCAGCTCCCCGAGGGGCGCTACGGGCGGCGCGGCGACCAAGAGACCGACCGCCGGCTCAAGGTGATCGGCGCGGTCTGCGGGGTGCTGGCGCTGGGCCTGATCGCCTGGCTGGGCAGCTCGTACCTGATCCGGGAGACCCGGATCAACGGCACCGTGCCGACCTTCCAGGCCCTCTCGGACAGCGAGCTCCAGCTGCACCTGGCGGTGCGCAAGACCGAGGGCACCGCCGGCAGCTGCACCGTCCGCTCGCAGGGCGAGGACGGCGCGGTGGTCGGGGTCGCCGACTTCCCCGTCCCCGCGGCGGGCACCGGCTACGACGCGGTGGTCAGCCTGCGGACCACCGCCCGCGGCACCACCGCCGAGCTGCTGGGCTGCACACCCGCCTAGGCCGGGCCCGAAAGGCGCCGACCGGTCGTCCGGACGGCGGTCGGCGCATATTCGCCCGGGCGGGCGGGCATCCGTAGGGGAGTCCCGCCCGCCGATCCGGTACACCTCGGCGCAACGCCGTCGTCAATGACGCGCCAACGACTCTCCCGATTGTCGGCAGGAGTTGTTAGGCTCGTGGTTTCGCCCCTTCCGCACCAGCTGGTACGGGAGCGGGCGTTGCTTTGTAGTTAAGACCGTTATCTGCACCGACCTACGCGCTGACGACTCACACCCTCAGCACAGCCCCAGCACCTACGAGGAGCACCCGTGACCCAGACCAGCGAGAACGTGACCTGGCTCACTCAGTCCGGCTACGACCAGCTCAAGGCCGAGCTGGATCACCTGACCGGCCCCTGGCGGATCGAGATCGCGCAGAAGATCGAGGCCGCGCGTGAGGAGGGTGACCTCAAGGAGAACGCCGGCTACCACGCGGCCAAGGAGGAGCAGGGCAAGTACGAGCTGCGGATCCGCCAGCTCACCCAGCTCCTGGAGCGCGCCAAGGTCGGCGAGGCCCCGGCCGACTCGGGCGTGGTGGCGCCGGGCATGGTCGTCACGGTCGCCTTCGACGGCGACGTGGACGACACCATGAAGTTCCTGCTGGGTTCGCGCGAGGTGGCCGGCGACGACGACCTGGAGATCTACTCGCCGCAGTCCCCGCTGGGCCGCGCCATCGACGCCAAGACCATCGGCGACGAGGCCACCTACGAGCTGCCGAACGGCAAGCGGGCCATGGTCAAGATCATCGAGGTCAAGCCCTACACCGGCTGATCCTCCCCCCGCCGGTCCGGCGGACGGGCGAAAGGGCGGCCGTGGCAGGTGCCACGGCCGCCCTTTCGCGTGCCGCCCCGGGCGAACCGGCCACCCCGGGCGAACGCGCCCCGCTCAGCCCGCGGCCGAGCGGTACTTGCGCACCGAGAGCCAGGAGAACACCGTGATGATCGCCAGCGACCAGAGCACCGACATCAGCTCCGCGTGCTGCATCGGCCAGACGTCGTCCACCGGCCCGACCTGGTTGCCGAAGAGGTTGCGGCAGGCCTGCACGGTGGCGCTGAACGGGTTCCAGTAGGCGATCCCCTGCAGCCAGCCAGGCATCGAGCTGACCGGCACGAAGGCGTTGGAGATGAAGGTCAGCGGGAACAGCCAGATCAGCCCGGCCGAGGTGGCCGCCTCCGGACTGCGCACCGAGAGGCCGATCAGCGCCCCGATCCAGGAGAACGCGTAGCCGAGCAGGAGCAGCAGCCCGAACGCGCCCAGCGCGGACCAGAACCCGTGGTGGATCCGCCAGCCGACCAGCAGCGCGACCACCGCGAGCACCACCAGGGTGAAGGCGGTCTGGCAGAGGTCCGCCAGGGTGCGGCCGACCAGCACCGACGAGCGGGCCATCGGCAGTGAGCGGAACCGGTCCACCAGCCCCTTGGACATGTCCTCGGCGATGCCGGCCGAGGCGCCGGCCACCGCGAAGGTGACCGTCTGGGCGAAGATGCCGGCCATCAGGAACTGGATGTACGTCGAGGAGCTGGACTCCGTCCCGGGGATCTGGATCGCGCCGCCCATGACGTACGAGAACAGCAGCACGAACATCACCGGCTGCATGAGCCCGAACACCACGATCTCGGGGATCCGGGTCATCCGGCGCAGGTTCCGCTTGGCGACCACCCAGGAGTCGTGCAGCACGGCGGCCACACCCCGGCGCTGCTTGGGCACCGCCCCGCCGATGGCGTGCTCGGTGGCACTGGTCATCTCACCGCTCCTTCCCCGCCGGAACGGCCCGCTCGTCCGCGCCGGAGCCGTCGGCGCGGCCCCCGCCAACGCCCTCCTCCTGGTCGGCCTCGGTGTGGTGGCCGGTGAGCGAGAGGAAGACGTCGTCCAGGGTCGGCCGGCGCAGGCCGATGTCGTCGATCTCGATCGAGCGGGCGTCCAGCTCGCGGATCACGTCCGCGAGCACCCGGGCGCCGCCGCTGACCGGGACGGTGATCCGGCGGGTGTTCTTCTCCAGCGCCGGCTCGCCCAGCGCGTAGCCGGACAGCGCGGCCACCGCCTCGCCGACCAGCTCGGCCCGGTGCACCACGACCTCGATCCGCTCGCCGCCGATCTGCGCCTTGAGCTGGTCGGCGGTGCCGCGGGCGATCACCCGGCCGTGGTCGACCACGGCGATGTCGTGGGCGAGGCGGTCGGCCTCCTCCAGGTACTGGGTGGTGAGCAGCAGCGTGGTGCCCTGCTCGACGAGGGTCTCGATGACCTCCCACAGGGCGAGCCGGTTGCGGGGGTCGAGACCGGTGGTGGGCTCGTCCAGGAACATCACCGGCGGCCGGACCACCAGGGCGGCGGCCAGGTCGAGGCGCCGGCGCATACCGCCGGAGTAGGTCTTGGCGATGCGGTCCTTGGCCTCGGTGAGGTTGAACCACTCCAGCAGTTCGAGCGCCCTGGCCTTCGCCGCGCGGACCGGCATCTGGTAGAGCTCGCCGACCATCTGGAGGTTCTCGAAGCCGGTGAGGTACTCGTCGACCGCGGCGTACTGGCCGGAGAGGCCGATCAGGCTGCGGACCCGGTTCGGATGCTTGAGGACGTCGACGCCGGCCACCGTGGCACGGCCGGAGTCGGGCTGGAGCAGGGTGGTGAGGACGCGCACGGTGGTGGTCTTGCCGGCGCCGTTCGGGCCGAGCAGCCCGAGCACCGTGCCCTCGGGGACGTCGAGGCTGACGCCGTCCAGGGCTCGTACGTCGCCGAAGGTCTTCACCAGGTTCTCGGCTTGGATGGCTGGCGCCATGGGCCTGCCTCATCTCCTCGGGGAGGGACGGAAGGGCGGGGACGACTGCGCGGGACAACAAGTGGTCTGTCCCACTTTGCCCCCATTCCTGGTGGGCCAGCGACTCCGGAGCCCCCGGCCCCTACGCGGAGACCACGTACCCCGCGTCCCGCAGCTCGCCGAGCACCGCCGCGCAGTGCTCCGGCCCCTTGGTCTCCAGGTGCAGGTCCACCTCCACCTCGGTCAGCCCCAGCCGGGGGTCGACCCGCACGTGCGCCACGTCCAGCACATTGGCGTCGACCCGGGTCAGCACTCCGAGCAGCCCCGCCAGCGCCCCCGGCCGGTCCGCCAGCCGCACCCGCAGCGAGAGGTACCGGCCGGCGGCCGCGAGGCCGTGCCGCAGCACCCGCTGCATCAGCTGCGGATCGATGTTGCCGCCGGAGAGCACCGCCACCACCGGCCCCTCGAAGGAGTCCGGCTGCTCCAGCAGGGCCGCGATCGGCGCCGCCCCGGCCGGCTCCACCACCAGCTTCAGCCGCTCGAGACCGAGCAGCAGGGCCCGGGACAGCGAGTCCTCGGACACGGTGCGGACCCCGTCCGCCAGGGTGTTGACGATCTCGAACGGCACGTCCCCGGGCCGGCCCACCATGATCCCGTCGGCCATGGTGGCGAACCGCTCCAGCGAGACCGGACGCCCCGCCGCCAGCGAGGGCGGGTACGCGGCGGCGGCCGCCGCCTGCACCCCCACCACCCGGACGTCCGGCCGCAGCGGCTTGACCGCCGCCGCGATCCCGGCCAGCAGACCGCCGCCGCCCACGCCGACCAGCACGGTCCGCACCTCGGGGCACTGCTCCAGGATCTCCAGCCCGACCGTGGCCTGCCCGATCACGATGTCCCGGTGGTCGAACGGGTGGATGAACACCGACCCGCTCGCCTCCGCGTACTGCTGCGCCGCCTGCAGCGCCTCGTCCACGGTCGCCCCGTGCAGCCGCACCTCGGCGCCGTACTCCCGGGTGGCCGCGACCTTGGGCAGCGGCGCGGCCAGCGGCATGAAGACGGTGGAGCGCACCCCGAGCAGCGAGGCCGCCAGCGCCACCCCCTGGGCGTGGTTGCCGGCACTGGCCGCGACCACCCCGCCCGCCCGCTGCACCGGCGAGAGGCCCGCGATCCGGACGTACGCCCCGCGCAGTTTGAACGAGCCGGTGCGCTGGAGGTTCTCGCACTTCAGGTGGACCGGAGCGCCGACCAGCGCGGAAAGGTGGCGACTGCCCTCCATCGGCGTCGTCCGGGCCACCCCGACGAGCATCTTCTGGGCGCCGCGGACATCGTCGAGGGTGATCGGCCAGCTGTGCATGACAGCAGCCTAGGCTTCTTCGGCGCCTCGCCCGGGGACGTCGGCCCTGTTCCCGGGCCCGCCCGGCCCGCGTACGCTGCTGCTTCTGAGCCTCTCTCACCGCATGATGATCGTGAGCCGCGATGACGACGACCTCGCCCCTGGCCTCCGACCTCACCGACCCCGTGCACACGCAACTCCAGTACCAGCTGGCGGTGTTCGCCCGCAGAATGGAACAGGTCCGCGGATCCGACGGAGTGGCCGCCCTGGTCCGGGCCGCCTACCTGCTGCTGGAGCGGCTGGAGCGCCTCGGCCCCGCCAACGTCAAGGCCCTGGCCGACGCGCTGGGGGTCGACTCCTCCACCGTCACCCGGCAGGTCGCCCCGCTGGTCGCGGCCGGCCTGGTCGGCCGGGTGCAGGACCCGGCCGACCGGCGCGCCGTCCGGCTCGCCCTGACCCCGCTCGGCGCCGACCGGCTGGCCGAAGTCCGGGCCGGGCGGACGGAGTTGACGCGTCAGCTGGTCGCCGACTGGCCGCCCGAGGAGCAGCAGGTGTTCTGCGCCCTGCTGGCCCGCTTCAACCACTCGATGGAGTCGTACTCGGCGGGCCGGCAGGGCGGTTAGCGACCGACGGGCACTACTTGCCCAGCGCCTGCTGGAGGTCGGCCAGCAGGTCGTCGATCGACTCGATGCCGACGGAGACCCGCACCAGGTCGGCCGGCACCTCCAGCGCCGAACCGGCCACCGAGGCGTGGGTCATCCGGCCCGGGTGCTCGATCAGCGACTCCACGCCGCCCAGCGACTCACCGAGGGTGAACAGCTCCGCCCGGTTGCAGACCTCGACCGCCGCCTCCTCGCCGCCGTTCACCCGGAACGACACCATGCCGCCGAAGGCCTTCATCTGCTTGGCGGCGATCTCGTGGCCGGGGTGCTCGGGCAGGCCCGGGTACAGCACCTGGCTGACCTTGGGGTGGCCCGCCAGCAGCTCGGCGACCTTCTCGGCGTTCGAGCTGTGCCGGTCCATCCGGACGCCCAGGGTCTTGATGCCGCGCAGCACCAGCCAGGCGTCGAACGGGCCGGAGACCGCGCCCATCGCGTTCTGGTGGTAGGCGACCTCCTCGGCCAGTCCGGCCTCGGCGATCACCAGGGCGCCGCCGACCACGTCGGAGTGGCCGCCCATGTACTTGGTGGTCGAGTGCACGACCACGTCGGCGCCCAGCGCGATCGGCTGCTGCAGGTACGGGCTGGCGAAGGTGTTGTCGACGACCAGCAGCGCGCCGGCGCCGTGCGCGATCTCGGCCAGCGCGGCCAGGTCGGTGATGCCCAGCAGCGGGTTGGACGGGGTCTCCACCCAGACCGCGCGGGTGTTGGGGCGCAGTGCCTCGCGGACCGTGGACAGGTCCTGGGTGTTGGCCACGGAGAACTCGACGCCCCAGCGGGTCAGCACCTTGGCGAAGAGCCGGAAGGTGCCGCCGTAGGCGTCGTTGGGGATCACGATGTGGTCGCCCGGCTTGAGGACGGTGCGCAGGAGCGTGTCCTCGGCCGCCAGGCCGGAGGCGAAGGCGAGGCCGCGGGAGCCGCCCTCCAGCGCGGCGAGGCACTCCTCCAGCGCGGTGCGGGTCGGGTTGGCGCTGCGGCTGTACTCGTAGCCGCCCCGCAGGCCGCCCACCCCGTCCTGCTTGTAGGTGGACACCTGGTAGATCGGCGTGACGACGGCCCCGGTCTGGGGGTCTGCTTCCTGACCCGCGTGGATGGCGAGGGTCTCGAAGCCCTGGGGAAGCTGGTGCTCGGTCATGCTCCGAGCGTAGTCGGCGAACGCCCGGCTGCCGCCCGGAAGGCACCCGGCCGCCGGGGACCGGCCGGAATCCCCGGGCGGGCGACGGCGTTGGAACCTCCGCAACCCTTCTCGAACCGTTGGAGCAGGCCGTGCTGTTCAACCGCCACAAGACCTCGCTCGTCCCCGCCGACCAGGCCCTGCCCGGCCGGGCGGCCCCGGACTTCACGCTCAGCGAGCCGCACACCGTCCTCGGCCACCCGCTGACCGGCCCGTATCCCGACGGGTTCGAGGTCGCGGACTTCGGTCTGGGCTGCTTCTGGGGCGCCGAGCGGACGTTCTGGCGGCTGCCCGGCGTCTGGACGACGCTGGTCGGCTACCAGGGCGGCCACACCCCGAACCCGACGTACGAGGAGGTGTGCAGCGGCCTGACCGGGCACACCGAGGCGGTGCGGGTGGTCTTCGACCCGGCGGTGATCTCCTACGAGCGGCTGCTGAAGACCTTCTGGGAGGCGCACGACCCGACCCAGGGCAACCGGCAGGGCAACGACGTGGGCACCCAGTACCGCTCCGCGGTCTACACCCACTCCCCCGCCCAGGCGGCCACCGCGACCGCGACCCGGGACGCCTTCCAGCCGGCGCTGACGGCGCTCGGCCTCGGCCCGATCACCACCGAGATCGCCCCGGCCGGCCCGTTCTTCCCGGCCGAGCCGTACCACCAGCAGTACCTGTCGGACGCCAAGAACCCGAACGGCTACTGCGGTCTGGGCGGCACCGGCGCCAGCTGCCCGATCGGGGTGGCCAGGACGGGTGCCCAGGGCTGAGCCGCCGGGTCTGCGCCCGGCGCCCGGCGGGCGCAGACTGGAAGGACCAGGAGGGCGGCCGCACCACCCGCCCCGGTGGTGCGGCCGCTCCTGTCCCCAGGAGACCCGAGGAGCACCCCATGGCCGGTCTCATCCGCAGGAACTTCGACACCGATCCCGAGGAGGTCCGCCCGTTCGAGGCGGACACCGGTGAGCTGCGCCTGGTCCACCTGGACGCCGGGGGCGTCGGGCGGGCGGTGTTCCGGCCCGGCTGGCAGTGGTCCCGGCACGTCAAGCCGATCGCGAAGACGGACAGCTGCCAGGCCGCGCACGTCGGCTACATGATCTCGGGGCGGCTGAAGATCGTCATGGACGACGGCGAGGAGAGCGAGTTCGGCCCCGGCGACTTCATGGTCTGCCCGCCCGGCCACGACGCGTGGGTGGTGGGCGACGAGCCGGCGGTCGTCCTGGACTGGCAGGGCTACGGGGACTACGCCAAGCGCTCGTGAGCACCCGGCCGGCCGCGGTCTCCCCCGCCGGACCTCGTGGACGGGTGGTCACCCCCGCCGGACCTCGTGCATGAAGCACCCGTACTCCACCGCCCGGACGTGCACCACGGCCACCTCCGGGTCGGCGAGCAGGAGCGCCGCGCCCGCCTCGGCGGTCTCCGGCAGCACCACGGCGCCGCCGAGGATGTGCCCGCGCCGGTCGTAGGCGCGCAGCACCCGCTGCCCGCCGTGGAAGCCCTCCGGCCACCCGTCCCCGGTCGCCGGGCCCTCGCACGGGCCGTCGTGCACGAACACGGGGCCGAGTTCCTCGTACGGGCCGGGCTCGGCCCCGGTCTCCGCGGCCCAGCGCCGCAGCGGCGCGTAGCTCAGCAGGGCGATCCGCTCCCCGGCCCCGGCCCGGGCCAGGCAGCAGCGCAGCGGGGCGCCGCCGGTCTCGTCGACCGAGCGGACCGGCGGGCGGCCGGCGTCGTCGCGTACCAGCAGGGCGCGGTGCACGGCCGGGTCGATCGCCCGGACGGTCAGGACGGACGAGGCGGACGGGGCGGACGGGGCGGACAGGACGGGAGGAGGCGTGGTCGTCATGCCCCCACCCTCCCGCCGCCGCCCCCGGGAGTCCGGCGGATTTCGGCCCTCGCGTTCGGCCGCGATCCGCGGGCTCCGCCGACCGTCCGCCGTCAGCGCGCGGCCGGTGCGCCCGTCCCGCCGCCCGCGGCGGCCCAGGGGTCGGGCCGGCGCGGGGCGATCAGGTCCGCGAGCCGCGTCCCGTCGGCGGCCCAGGCCGCGACGGAGGGGGAGGCGTCGGGCCCGTTCGGGCCCGAGGAGGAGTGGGCGGCACCCGGAACCACCGCGTAGTAGGCGGTCCAGCCGTTCATCTCCGCGGTGGTGACCAGGGTGGCGACCGCCTGGACGCCCTTGAGTTCGACCGCGATCCGGGCCGGCGCCGGGCCCAGGTACAGACCGGTCACCACGGTCCGCTCGCCGTCCCCGAGGCTCTGCGCGCCGATGGTGGGCCGGCTGTGGTCGAGGTTGTCGCTGGTGGCATCGCGGCAGCCGAACGGCTGCTCCCACGTCCCGGTGGCCTGCTCCCACTTCTCGACGCAGGACTCGGTCGCGGTGACGCTCATCCGGTAGCCGTCGGCGATCGTGAGCTGCTTGCCGGGCACCACCAGCCGGACCGGCGAGTCCGGCTGCGCCCCCGCCCCCGTGGCGACCGGCACCACCGATGCCGACGCCGACGCGGGGGCCGCGCCGGGCAGCACGGCGGCCGTCGTGGTGACCGCCGCCCCTGCCACGCCCGCCGCACCCCCGGCCGGCCGGGGGTCGCCGAGGGTCAGCGCCGTCCCCCCGCAGACCAGGGCGACCGCCAACGCGACCGCCCCGGTGCCGACCCGCCGCCGGGCCCGGCGGCGCCGCGCCCCGGCGATGACCGTCGCCGGGTCGGGGCCCCTCGCCCCCCAGGCCGTGTCCTCCCGGGTCAGCAGCTCGCCGAGCCGCTCCTCGAATTCCGTGCCGCCGTTCATACCGCCACCTCGATGTCGCTCGGGTCGTGGCCCGCCGGGCCGCCGGTGCGGTCGGCGAGCTCGGGCCGTGCGCGCAGCTTCGACAGCGCCCGGTGCAGCGTGGACTTGACCGTCCCGGGCGCGATGCCCAGTTCGGCGGCGGTCTCGGCCTCACTCAGGTCCCCGTAGTACCGCAGCACCACGACCGCCCGCTCGCGCCGGGTGAGGGCGGCCAGCGCCTGGTGCAGCAGGGCCCGCTGGGCCTGCTGCTCGGCGAAGTCCGCCGGCACCGGCCGGTCGGGGGCGCGGTCGGTGGGCAGCTCGCGGTTGCGCAACCGCCGCCACCAGTCGCGGTGCTGGTTGACGACGATCCGCCGCACGTAGGCGGCCGGGTCGTCCGCGTTCGCGGTGATCCTGGGCCAGTGCAGGTAGGCGCGTTCCAGCGCCGACTGCACGATGTCCCCGGCCCGGTGCGGATCACCGGTCAGCAGCTCGGCCAGCCTGATCAGCCGTGGCCCGATGCCGACCACGAACGCGCTGAACTCGGCGTCCAGGCGCTCTCTCTGCTCGCGTTTCACATCCCCCTGACTCCTCGGGGGGCGGGCGGGGTTCTGTCCTCGCGGGCGGGAATTCGCACGGACGGTGGGAAGTCCCCCGTCGGGAACGCCCGTGGCGCCCGTGGGCGTCAGACCGCGCTGCCGGCCTTCCAGTCGGCCCAGGCCATGTTCCAGCCGTTGAGGCCGTTGGACGGGACGACGGTCTTGTCCCCGGAGTTGGTGACCTCGACCACGTCGCCGACCATCGAGCTCTTGAAGAACTTGTAGCCGTCCGCGTTGGCATCCTGTCCGCCCTTGACGTCGCGCAGACCGACGCAGCCGTGGCTGGTGTTCTGGCTGCCGAAGGTCGACGCAGGGGACCAGTAGTTGCCGTGGATGAAGGTGCCGGAGGTGGAGAGGCGCTGGGCGTGCGGCACGTCCGGGATGTCGTACTCGCTGCCGAGGCCGACGGTCTGGGAGTTCATCCGGGTCTGCTGGTACTGCTCGGTGATCACCATCTTCCCGCCCCAGGTGCGGAACTCGGGCGAGCCGCCGGAGATCGCGTAGACGGCGCTGACCTGGCCGTCGGTGGTGACGGTGAGCTTCTTGGTGGCGAGGTCGGCGACGCTGGTCTGGGCCCGGCCGACGGTGAAGCGGACGTCCTTGGACTGGGTGCCGTAGACGCCCTTGGCGCCCTGCACGTCCTTGAGCCGGAGCTTGACGGTCACCTTGGTGCCCTTGGCCCAGTACTCCTGCGGGCGGAAGTCGAGACGGGTGCTGGAGAACCAGTGCCCGACGATCTCGACGCCCGGCTCGGCCACCACGGTGATGGCCTGCTGGACGGCCTTGCGGTCGGTGACCGGCTTGCTGAAGTTGATCGAGACCGGCATGCCGACGCCGACCACCGAGCCGTCCTCGGGGGTGAAGTAGCCCACGAAGGTGTTGGCCGGCGTCGCGGTGGTGAAGACCGCGTTGGCGTCGGCCTCCAGCTTGTCCTTGTCGACGGCGGCCGCGGTCACCGTGTACTTGGTGCCGCTGGCCGGGGAGGCGGCGGAGGTCCAGACGGTGCCGTCGTCGGACAGCGCGCCGGCCAGCGCCTTGCCGGTGGAGTCGGCGACCGTGACCGAGGTGAGGGTGCCGCCGGCGACGGCGACCCGGACCGGCTCGCTGAAGCCGGCCGAGGTGGTGCCGTCGGCCGGGGTGACGGTGATCACGGCGACGGAGGTCTTCGGGGTGCTGGTGGCGCTCGCCGTCGGCTGTCCGCCGCCGGAACCGGTGGGCTCGCCGTCGGATGTCCGCCGCCGGAACCGGTGCCGCCGGAACCGCCGGTGCCGCCGGCGCCCGTCGTTCCGGTGCCCGCGCCGTTGTCCGCGCTCTTGGTGTCGTTGCAGGCCGCCAGCAGCAGTACCGGGGCACCGACCAGGCCGGCGAGTACGCCGCGCCGGCTCCAGCTGCTCGCGGCCGACCGGCCCTGACCGTCCCGTGCCGTCACGTCGCCCACTCCCTACTGCTCATCCGGGCATTACGGATACAAAAACGCAATCCGTACGTTCACGGTTCCAACACCAACGGCTTGCGATCGTATGAGAAGACGAAACCATGTGCCAAATATGGACAAAAAGCCCGGCCTGCGGACAGCAGACCGGGCTTTCGTCGGAAGTGGCGGGCGAGCCCTACTCGGCCGCCTCCTCCACCGCGTACTCGTCCCACTCCCCGTCCTCGGGGTCGAAGTCGGTGTTCGCCGACTCCCAGGTCGCCGAGGCGAGCTCGACACCCGGGACGTCGCCGAGCAGCGCCACCGGGTCGATGAAGTGGGCGAGCGAGCCCGCCGGGTCCACCTCGATGGCCTCGACGGACTGCGCGCGCTCCTCGTCGTCGAGGTACTCGTCCGCGGTCACCTGCTCGAGGGCCGCCGCCTTGAGGGCGCCCTCGTCGGTGATCTCGGCGATGAGCTCGATGCTGAGCCGGACGTAGCGCGGGCTGTCCTGGCCGGTCGTGTCAGTGCTGGTCATGCGCCGAGACTACGGGATCCCGCCCACCGGGAGGCGCCGGAGAAATGCAGCGGGGCCGGTCCCCCCTTCGAGGAGGGACCGGCCCCACCGCTTCCGCCCGTCTCCCCCACCCGGGAGCCGTGCGGACGCGCCGAGCGGCGCGGGTGTCCGGGAGCCGCCTCACCCTGGCAGCCGGCCGGAGCCGGGCAGGGGCGGGACGACGGCGCCTCCTCGGACAGGGACACCACCGGCCGGGTCAGGACCGACCGTCGTGCCCGGGACGGACCGCGCCGCCGGGGAGCCGCTCCCGGCCGGTCGTTGTCGTCCCGTTCGGCGTCTTGTTGCCGTGTGCACAACCATGCCGCAGTCGTGTTAAGCCCGTGCTGCACGGAGATGACGCCGGTGTACCGGTTCGCCCGGAAACGGAACCCGTACCGTACGGTTCCTCAGCCACCGGGTCGGGGGCGGCGGCTGACCGCGGGTCGGGGGCGGCGCGGTCGGCGCGGCCCAGTACCGGCGGGGCTCAGTGACCGGCGCGGCTGCCGGCCAGGAAGCCGAGCAGGTCCTGGCGGGTGACGATGCCCTGCGGCTTGCCCTCCACCAGCACCACCGCGGCGTCGGCCTTCTCCAGCACCGACATCAGGTTGGTGACGGTCTCGCCCGAGCCGACCACCGGCAGCGGCTTGGACATCACCCGGTCCAACGTGTCGGTCAGCTCGATGTCGCCCGCGAACACGCCCTCCAGCAGCAGCTTCTCCGCCACCGAGCCGATCACCTCGCCGGCCATGATGTCCGGGTGGCCGGCGCCCGGCGAGACCACCGGCATCTGCGAGACGCCGTACTCGCGCAGCACCCGGACCGCCTCGGCGACGGTCTCGTTGGGGTGCATGTGAACGAACTGCGGGATGCCCTCGTGCTCGATGGCGTCCTTGCGGGCCAGCACCTCGCCGATGTGCGCCTCGTCGGTGGCGGACGGCAGGAAGCCGTAGTCGGCCATCCAGTCGTCGTTGAAGATCTTCGAGAGGTAGCCCCGGCCGCCGTCCGGCAGCAGCACCACGACGACGTCGTCCGGGCCGAGCCCGCGCGCCACCTCCAGCGCCGCGACGACCGCCATGCCGCAGGAGCCGCCGACCAGCAGGCCCTCCTCCTTGGCCAGGCGGCGGGTCATCTGGAAGGAGTCCTTGTCGGAGACGGCGACGATGCCGTCCGCGACGTCGCGGTCGTAGGCGGTCGGCCAGAAGTCCTCACCGACGCCCTCGACCAGGTACGGCCGGCCGGTGCCGCCCGAGTAGACCGAGCCCTCCGGGTCGGCGCCGATCACCTTGACCTTGCCGCCGGAGACCTCCTTCAGGTAGTTGCCGGTGCCGGAGATGGTGCCGCCGGTGCCGACGCCCGCCACGAAGTGGGTGATCCGGCCCCCGGTCTGCTCCCACAGCTCAGGGCCGGTGGAGTGGAAGTGCGAGGCCGGGTTGTCCGGGTTGGAGTACTGGTCCGGCTTCCAGGCGTTCGGGGTCTCCCGGACCAGGCGGTCGGACACGTTGTAGTACGAGTCCGGGTGCTCGGGGGCGACGGCGGTCGGACAGACGACCACCTCGGCGCCGTACGCGCGCAGCGTGTTGATCTTGTCGGTCGACACCTTGTCCGGACAGACGAAGATGCACTTGTAGCCCTTCTGCTGGGCCACGATCGCCAGACCGACACCGGTGTTGCCGGAGGTCGGCTCGACGATGGTGCCGCCGGGCTTGAGGGCGCCCGAGGCCTCGGCGGCCTCGATCATCCGCACGGCGATGCGGTCCTTCACCGAGCCGCCGGGGTTGAAGTACTCGACCTTGGCGAGCACGGTGGCGCTGATCCCCTCGGCGACCTTGTTCAGCTTGACCAGCGGCGTGTTGCCGACCAGGTCGATGATCGAATTGTGGTACCGCACGGGGGTCCTCCCGATGTGTGGGCATACGAGTGCTGTCGGTACCGCAAGCCTAGGGCGTGTCCTTCGGATCCCGTCGGATGGGCGGGCGTCGTTGGGGTGCGTGCATCGGCGGTGCCGAGGAGGGAGTCCATGCGGAGCATCGGCGACCGACGAGAAGCCGTCGAGGTGCGTGCTCCAGCGGCGCCCGCCCGGCGGGATCCGAAGGACACGCCCCACGTACCGGGCGCCCCGGAGAGCCCGTGCGCACCACGAACGGCCCACCCCCGTCGTAGCCCGCGCCCAAGACGGGTACTAGGGGTGTACACGCATCGGGAACGGCACCCGTCGGGGTGGCACGAGGACGCGAAGGGGGCACGGGGTGCCAGGAACACAGCAGTCGCGGGCCCGGGTGGCCCGGCGGATCGCCACCGCGGCGGTGTACGGCGGCGGGGGGCTCGGAGTACTGGGGGTGGGCCTGGTCGGCCTGCTGCTGACCGAGAGCAAGCTGGCCGTCCAGGCCATCGGCATCCTGGACGGCGACCCGCCGAGGGCCGACGGCGTCTACGGCGAGGCCTTCGCCGACCGCGCGGCCGCGCCGCAGCCGCCGCTGGTGCTGGCCTTCCTGGGCGACTCCACCGCGGCCGGCCTGGGGGTGCTGCGGGCCCGGGAGACCCCGGGGGCGCTGCTCGCCGCGGGCCTCGCCTCGGTCGCCGAGCGCCCGGTCCGGCTGGTGAACGTGGCGTTCTCGGGCGGCCGCTCCGCCGATCTGGCCGGCCAGCTGGAGCAGGCCCTGTCCTGCCGCCCGGACATCGCCGTGATCATGATCGGCGCCAATGACGTGACCCGGCACAGCCCGGCCCAGCTCGCGGTGCGCCAGCTCGGCGAAACGGTCGCGGCGCTGCGCGCGGCCGGCTGCGAGGTGGTGGTCGGCACCTGCCCCGACCTCGGGACCATCAAGCCGGTCCGCCCGCCGCTGCGCTGGGTGGCCCGCCGGGTCAGCCGCCAGCTGGCCGCCGCGCAGACCATCGCGGTGGTGGAGGCGGGCGGCCGGACGGTGTCGCTCGGCTCGCTGCTCGGCCCGGAGTTCGCGGCCAGGCCGGAGATGTTCGCCGCCGACCGCTACCACCCCTCGGCCCAGGGCTACGCGACGGCCGCGATGGCCGTCCTGCCCTCGGTCTGCGCCGCACTGGGCCTCTGGCCGCAGGAGGAGCCGGCCGACGGACCGGTCCCCGGTGAGGCGGTGCTGCCGGTGGCGGTGGCCGCCGCGGCCGCGGCCGACCGGTCCGGCAGCGAGGTGGCGGCGGTCGGCGGCCTGGACGGCGCGGCTGGCCGCTGGGCGCTGCTGCGCCACCGGCTGCGGGTCGGCCTTCCGGGCTCCTGGGCCGCCGGGGAACCGGTCGGCGGGCCGTCCGACGCGATCTCCGAGGGCCTGTCCGAGGGGCTCTCCGGGAGCGCCGGTCCGGTGCCCGGCAACACGTCGGCCAGCTCACACACCGGGGCGGGTGACGACTGAGCTACCAGACGGTAACTTTCCTCCCGGACGCCTGTCCGCCGCCACTCAGCGAGGAGCCCGCCATGCCCGAAGCCGTCATCGTCAGCGCCACCCGTTCGCCGATCGGCCGGGCCTTCAAGGGCTCCCTGAAGGACGTCCGCCCGGACGACCTGACCGCGCACATCATCCAGGCCGCGCTGGCCAAGGTGCCGCAGCTCGACCCGCGCGAGATCGACGACCTGATGCTCGGCTGCGGCCTGCCCGGCGGCGAGCAGGGCCACAACCTGGCCCGCATCGTGGCGGTGCAGATGGGCATGGACTACCTGCCCGGCACCACCATCACCCGCTACTGCTCCTCCTCGCTGCAGACCACCCGGATGGCCCTGCACGCGATCAAGGCCGGCGAGGGCGACGTCTTCGTCTCGGCCGGCGTGGAGACCGTCTCCCGGTCGATCCACGGCAGCTCGGACGGCCTGCCCGGCACCATGAACCCGCTGTTCGGCGACGCCCAGGCGCGCACGGCGGCGCGCGCGGAGGCGGGCGGCGGCGAGTGGCACGACCCGCGCGAGGACGGGCTGCTGCCGGACGCCTACATCGCGATGGGCCAGACCGCCGAGAACCTCGCCGCACTCAAGGGCATCACCCGGGCCGAGCAGGACGAGTTCGGCGTGCGCTCGCAGAACCTCGCCGAGGCGGCGATCAAGGCCGGCTTCTGGGAGCGGGAGATCACCCCGGTCACCACCCCCGACGGCACCGTGGTCGGCCAGGACGACGGCCCGCGCGCGGGCGTCACGCTGGAGGGCGTCTCCGGACTCAAGCCGGTGTTCCGCCCGGACGGCACGGTGACCGCCGGTAACTGCTGCCCGCTGAACGACGGCGCCGCCGCGCTGGTGATCATGTCCGACACCAAGGCCCGCGAGCTGGGCATCACCCCGCTCGCCCGGGTGGTCTCCACCGGTGTCAGCGCGCTCTCCCCCGAGATCATGGGCTACGGCCCGGTCGAGGCCTCGAAGCAGGCGCTGAAGCGGGCGGGCCTGTCCATCGGCGACATCGACCTGGTCGAGATCAACGAGGCCTTCGCCGCCCAGGTGATCCCCTCCTACCGGGACCTCGGCGTCGACCTGGACCGGCTGAACGTCAACGGCGGCGCGATCGCGGTCGGCCACCCCTTCGGCATGACCGGCGCCCGGATCACCACCACCCTGATCAACTCGCTGCAGTGGCACGACAAGCAGTTCGGTCTGGAGACCATGTGCGTCGGCGGCGGCCAGGGCATGGCGATGGTCCTGGAGCGCCTCAGCTGACCTCGCACTGTCAACCCCGAAGGGTCCAGACCACCCATTTGGAGTGACACAGCGTAATTGAGGGCCGGATCACACCGCGAGGTCGATCCGGCCCTCTTTTCGTTCATTTCCGGACCGGAAATCGACGGTGCGGAGCGGATCAACTCCGCTGCGTAGAGCGGTCCTACCTAACAATTTGGGGACAAGAGCGAAAGTCACCGACAAATTGGACATTGGCCACTGCGGTAACAGCACCGGATGGGGCAGTGTGGAGAGGTAACCCCGTTCCACTCCTCCCTAGGAGTACGTTCCGTGAGCGCCGTCTACACCATCCTGTTGCTGGTCCTGATCGCCGTGTCGACCACCGTGCTGGTCCACCTCCGGGGAATCTCCCGACGGTTGGACGCACGGGCCGCCGTCGCCCCGACCGTCGACGAGGCCGCGATACGCCGGGCCGTCGCCGAGGCCCTGGCCGCCGACCGCGAGCGGGAGATCACCGAGGCCCGGGCATTCTGGGCCGAGCAGGAGGCCCGCGCGGCCGAGGACGCGCCGCTGTTCGACTCCCCGTTCGCCGGTGTCTTCAGCACCACCGACGAGTGGCCGCTCTTCTTCCCCCGCCCCACCGGGCCGAACGAGGCCGCCGACAACGCCGACCACCCGGGCACCATGGACCCGGAGTTCGGCGAGGCCCTGCGCTCCGCGCTTGAGGACCTCATCGGCGACGGCGGAACCCGGCCCACCGAGAGCGGCCCCGAGGGCGGCAGCCCGCTGCGTCCCGCCCACCCGGCCGGCCACCCCGCCGGCGGCCACCCGGCCGGCGAGGGCACCGGGGACGCCCGGGCCCGCCGCGAGGCCGACCTGCTGGCCACCGGCCTGGATGCCGGGCTGCTGGACGCCGAGGCCGCCGTCGAGGAGGCCCCGGCCACCGCGCCCGACCCGCGCCGCCACCCCTCGCACCCCGACTTCGTGCCCAGCCAGACGCCGTCCCGGGAGTGGACCGACACCCGGCTGACCACGCTGGCCGAGGAGGGCACCGCACTGATCGACGTCCGCCCCGGACCGCTCGGCACCCTGGACGTCTACGCCTTCGCCGACGGCACCACGCTCTGCGTGGCCCCGGGCGACCGCGAGGCCGCGTACCGGCTGATCGACGCCGTCCGGGCCGGTGAGAACGTCCGACTGCTCGGCGGCTCCCGGTTCTCCGGCTCCTACTCGCTGACCTTCTCCACCGACGAGGACGCCGTGTACGTGCTCGCCGACCGGGTGGTGGCCAGCATCTGACCCGAGCGCGCCGAGCTGGGCGCGCCGACGCCGAGGGCCGGCCGGATCGAGGGGGTTACCGATCCGGCCGGCCCTCGGCGTTTCGCCAGTACCTGGCCGTCGGCGCTTCGCCGGTCCGGCACACGGCACCGTCAGGCACACGGCGCCATCAGCGTCCGTCAGAGGGCCGCCGAGACCTCCGCCAGCCGTCGCACGGCCAGGGCCCGCACCGCCGCGGCCGCCACCGGACCGTCCGGCAGGGCCACCTCGGCGTCCCCGGGCAGCGCGGCCAGGGCCGCCGCCAGGTCGTGCCCGACCACGGCGAGCTGGTCGCCGACGGCGAACGCCCCGGCGTCCGGCAGCTCGTGCGCGGGCGGGCCGTCCGCGCCGCCGTCGGTCCGGACCGCCTCGGCGGCCGCCGCCGTCACCGCCAGCCAGCGGGCCAGCGCCAGTCCGGCCGAGGCCCGCGAGGGGTGCCCGGGGACGGCACCGAGCAGCCGGCTCTGCGGCATCGCACGGAACCGGTCGGCCAGGGCGTCGACGGCCTCGGCCAGGGTCTTCTCATCGGACGTCTCGGACATGCCGCGAGCATACGGGCCACCGGGAACGAAAGCCGCCGGGCCCCGGAGCGGTCGCTCCGGGGCCCGGCGGCAGTGGTGGTACAGCGGGTCGTACGACGGAGGGTCAGTCGTCGCCGCGCAGGATCGCGATCAGCCGCAGCATCTCGATGTAGATCCAGACCAGCGACAGGGTGAGCCCGAAGGCCGCCCGCCAGGACTCCTTCTGCGGCGCGCCCTGGGCGATGGCCTCCTCGATCGCCGCGAAGTCCAGCGAGAGGAAGAACGCGCCGAGGCCGATGCCGACCAGGCCGACCACGATGCCCAGCGGGCCGCCGCGCAGCCCCATCTCGGCGCCGAAGACCAGCGAGGCGACCATGTTGACCAGCATCAGCAGCACGAAGCCCATGGCGATCGCGATGCCGATCCGGGTGTAGCGCGGGGTGACCCGGATCCGCCCGGTCTTGTAGGCGATCAGCATCGCCGCGAACACCGCCGCGGTGCCCAGCACCGCCTGGATCGCGATGCCCTCCCAAATGGTGTTGAACACCTTGGTGATCGCACCGAGCGCGAAGCCCTGGAGGCCCGCGTAGAGCAGGATCAGCGGCGGGCTGACGCTCCGCTTGAAGGAGATCACCATGCCGAGCACGAACGCGACCAGCGAGGCGACGCCGGCCAGGCCGAAGTTCCGGTCCGGCAGCGCGAACCAGGCGAGACCGCCGGCCGCGACCAGGGTGAGCAGCGTCATCGCGGTGCGCGCGACCACGTCGTCCAGCGTCATCCGGCCCGTCGCCGCGGGACCGGCGGAGGGCGCGTTGTACATCTCGACGAGCTGCTCGTCGGTCAGCGGCGCCCCGCCCTGGGGCTGCTGGCCGTAGGGGTTGTTCGCGTACGGGTTGTTCCCGTACGGATTGTTGCCGTAGGGGTTGCCTGCGTACGGGCTCCCGGCCGGCGGGGTCTGGGTGGTCCCGAAACCCGCGTAGCCGGACTCGCGGGTGAAGGACCCCTCCCGCGAGAAGACCGGGTTGCTGCTTCTCATTGCTCATTCCCTCCGTGGCGGCACTGCACCGCCCGCAGCACAAGGGTAATGGCTTGGCAAAGGGATCGGCATCCGCCGCGAGAAGGATTCGGCCGCTGACGTCCGGCGGGGACGCCGGTCGGCGTCCCCGCGAGTCGGTGCCCAGAGCCGGACTCGAACCGGCACGGCCTTTCGGCCAAGCAGTTTTAAGCTGCCCGTGTCTGCGTTCCACCATCTGGGCTTCTGCGGACCCGGCCCCGCCGGCGGAACGAAGAGCAGCGCTCCCGCCCCCGTGCGGGCCACCCCTGAGCCTAGTCGCCCGGCATCCCCTTTCGCATGTTCCGAGGCGGGGAAGTTGTCATGTTTCCTTGCCATCTGACGAACAGTTCGTGATTTGGCCACTCGACCCGCTCGATCCGGCCACCGCCCTTCCGCTCAGGGTCGGTGTCATACCGCAGGAGGAGGGCGCCACCTGGGCGTACGCCCAGCGGTGGTCGGGCCAACCGTCCGGCGGAGCGACGAGAAACCATGATCACCGGAAGGAGCATGGAGGTACGGCCGGACGCCCCTGGAAGGGCCCCGGCCGGCCAGCCCCCCGGAGCCGAACGGCCCGGTCCGCCATGCCCGACTTGAGGAGCACCCCGTGAGCACGTCGACCGCAAGCGCCGTCCGTACCGGCCGGGCGGCCGCCCGCGCCACCGGCCTGAACAAGGTC
>NZ_JZWY01000273.1:0-1657 GCF_000966955.1 Streptomyces sp. NRRL S-495 | reverse complement strand
CGCCGTCCGTACCGGCCGGGCGGCCGCCCGCGCCACCGGCCTGAACAAGGTCTACGGGGAGGGCGAGACCCGCGTGGTCGCCCTCGACAACGTCAGCGTCACCTTCCCCCAGGGCGAGTTCACCGCGATCATGGGCCCCTCCGGCTCCGGCAAGTCCACCCTCATGCACTGCATGGCCGGCCTCGACACCGTCAGCTCCGGCTCCTCCACCATCGGCGACACCGAACTCGTCGGCCTCAAGGACAAGCAGCTCACCCAGCTCCGCCGCGACCACATCGGCTTCGTCTTCCAGGCCTTCAACCTCCTCCCCACCCTCACCGCCCTCGAGAACATCACCCTCCCCATGGACATCGCCGGCCGCAAGGCCGACAAGCAGTGGCTCGACCGCGTCGTCGAGACCGTCGGACTCTCCGGCCGCCTCTCCCACCGCCCCAGCCAGCTCTCCGGCGGCCAGCAGCAACGCGTCGCCTGCGCCCGCGCCCTCGCGAGCAAGCCCGACATCGTCTTCGCCGACGAACCCACCGGCAACCTCGACTCCCGCTCCGGCGCCGAGATCCTCTCCTTCCTGCGCAACTCCGTCCGCGAACTCGGCCAGACCGTCGTCATGGTCACCCACGACCCCGTCGCCGCCGCCTACGCCGACCGCGTCGTCTTCCTCGCCGACGGCCGCATCGTCGACGAACTGACCCACCCCACCGCCGACACCGTCCTGGACCGCATGCGCCGCTTCGACGCCAAGGGCCGCACCAGCTGACGCAGCACGCGCCGCCGACCGTCCCTTCGCAGACCCCTGGACCCAGGAAACCCCATGTATCGCACCGCACTGCGCAATGTGCTGGCCCACAAGGGCCGACTGCTGATGACGGCGCTGGCCGTCATGCTGGGCACCGCCTTCGTGGCCGGCACCATGGTCTTCTCCGACACCTTCGGCAAGGCCATGCGGGAGAACAACTCCAAGAGCTACTCCGACGTGTCGGTCCAGATCGTCGACGACTCCGCCGGCGCCACCGCGTCCCTCCAGGACAAGAGCGACAAGAGCGCGGTCACCCTGACCGACGCCACCGTCCAGCAGCTCGCCGCCCTGCCCGGCACCGCGAGCGCCCGCGGCGTGGTCAGCGGCTTCACCGGTGTCGCCGACAAGAAGGGCGAGCTGATCGGCCAGTCCTGGACGGCCAAGGGCGCCAACTTCGCGCCCGGCCCGGACGGCAAGGACGCCCGCTACCCGATGGTCGAGGGCCAGGGGCCGAAGAACGGCAAGGAGATCGCCCTCGACCGGAAGACCGCCGAGAAGGGCGGCTACAAGGTCGGCGACACCGTCCGGATCGGCTCCAACGGCCCGGTCCTCGAGGCGAAGCTCACCGGCGTCTTCACCACCGACGACCCGAGTGTGAACAGCGGCGGCACGCTCACCCTGTTCGACCGCGCGACCGCGCAGCAGATCCTGCTGGAGCCCGGCCGCTACAGCAGCATCGTGCTCGCCGCCAAGCCCGGCACCAGCCAGGACGCCCTGCTCGCCGAGGTGAACCAGAAGATCCGGCCGGAGCAGCAGATCGAGACCCGCACCGGGGCCGAGCTCAAGGCCGAGGAAGAGCGGATGATCACCGCCGGCACCGACAGCCTGCGCACGATGCTGCTCGCGTTCGCCGGCATCTCGCTG
>NZ_JZWY01000272.1:0-28392 GCF_000966955.1 Streptomyces sp. NRRL S-495 | reverse complement strand
GGGCGATCGGCGCCAGCCGCAAGCAGGTGACCCGCTCGGTGCTGATCGAGGCGTTCGCCATCGGCACCGTCGCGGCCTCGGCCGGCCTGCTCGCCGGCCTCGGCATCGGCGCGGGCCTGCAGTCCCTGATCGCCTCGCTGAACGACAGCCTCCCGACCGGCCCGCTGGTGGTCAAGCCGCTGACCGTGGTGGTCACCCTGGTGGTCGGCGTGCTGGTGACGGTGCTCTCCGCGCTGCTGCCCGCCGTCCGCGCCGCCCGGATCGCCCCGGTCGCCGCGATGAGCAGCGGCGACCAGCCCGCCACCCAGAAGTCCCTGCTGGTCCGGAACGTGCTCGGCTCGCTGGTGGCCGCCGCCGGCATCGCCCTGGTCGCCTTCGGCGCCTCCAAGGGCAACTCGGACGGCCGGATGCCGGTCGCGCTGGGCGCCGTGCTCGCCGTCCTGGGTGTCTTCGTCCTGCTGCCGCTGCTCTCCCGCCCGGTGATCGCCCTGGTCGGACCGGTGCTCGGCAAGCTGTTCGGCATGCCCGGCAAGCTGGCCCGGCAGAACGCGGTGCGCAACCCACGCCGCACCGCCGCCACCGCCGCCGCGATCACCATCGGCCTCACCCTGGTCAGCGGTCTGACGGTGATCGGCGCCTCGGTCTCCGACACCGTGGACCGGGCCATCACCAGCGCGATGAAGGCCGACTACCTGATCTCCGCCGCGAACGGGATGAGCCTGTCCGACAAGGTCCCCGCCGAGGCCGCGAAGGCCGCAGGGGTGGCCGCCTCCTCGCCGCTGCTGGAGGTCGAGTGGAACCTCAACGGCAAGTCCAACACGATCACCGGCCTGAACGCGGACAGCCTGGACAAGCTGCTCACGGTGAAGATGAAGAGCGGCTCCTCGGCCTCCTTCGGCCAGGGCAAGCTGCTGCTCGGCGATGACCTCGCGAAGAAGCTCGGGGTCGACACCGGCTCCACCGTCGAGGTGGGCTACCCCGGCGACGCCAAGGGCGCCCTGACCGTCGGCGGCGTCTACGAGACCAACGACCTGCTCGGCGGGGCCATGCTGGCCAACAGCGAGATCCTCAAGCACGACCCCCAGCCCTCCCTGGACAGCGTCCTGGTCAAGGGCACCGACGGGGAGACCGAGGCGCTGCGGAAGGCGCTCAAGGACTCCACCGGCGCCAACCCGGTGATCGAGGTCAAGTCGCGCCAGGACGTCCGGGACGGCTTCAGCCAGAACATCACCTTCGCGCTGAACATGATGTACGGGCTGCTGGCGATGTCGGTGGTGGTCGCGGTCCTCGGGGTGATCAACACCCTGGCGATGTCGGTCTTCGAGCGCAAGCGCGAGATCGGCATGCTGCGGGCGATCGGCCTGGACCGGCGCGGCATCAAGCGGATGGTCCGGCTGGAGTCCGTGGTGATCTCGGTGTTCGGCGCCGGCATCGGTGTCCTGCTCGGCTGCTTCACGGCCTGGGCGATCAACGGCACCCTCAAGTCCAGCCTGCCCACCATGACCACGGTGCTCCCGTTCGGCCAGTTGCTGCTCTTCCTGGCCCTGGCCGGCCTGGTCGGCGTGGTGGCCGCCTTCTGGCCGGCCCGCCGGGCCGCCGGGCTGGACATCCTGGACAGCATCAAGACCGACTGACGCACCGCACGAGCAGCATGAAGGCCCCTGCCGGAGGGTTTCGGCAGGGGCCTTCTCGCTACTTCTTGTACTCCGCCCGACTCGCACAGCCGGCTGAGCACCACGGAGGTCGTGGTCCGGCAACGGTGCCGGGCGGAGAGCCTCCGACTCATACCCGGTGCTCCCACACCGGGCCGTAGTCGCTACTTGCTGGTGGCCAGCTCCTTGTCGGCAGCCGGCTTCGCGGCCTCGACGGCGGGACGCTTGGTCGGCGCCGTGACCTCCTGGATCGGCTGGTACGGGTTCTCCATCTGGGAGAGGCCGACCATCTCGCGCTTCAGGAAGACGGCGAGGGTCCAGTCGGTGAAGACGCGGACCTTGCGGTTGAAGGTGGGGACCATGGCGCCGTGGTACAGGCGGTGGAACCACCAGGCCGGACGGCCCTTCAGCTTGTACTTGCCGAAGAGGATCGCGACACCCTTGTGCAGGCCGAGGCCGGCGACCGCGCCCAGGTTCTTGTGCTTGTACTCCTGCTGCGGGAAGCCACGCATGCCGGAGATCACGTTGTCACCGAGGACGGCGGCCTGGCGCACGGCGTGCTGCGCGTTCGGCGGGCACCAGGCGCCCTCGCCGGCGGCGAGGTCCGGCACCTGGGCGTTGTCGCCGGCGGCCCAGACGTAGTCGAAGCCCTGGACCTGGAGGGTCGGCGCGGTGTCGACGTGGCCGCGCGGGCCCAGCGGCAGGCCGAACTGGGCCAGCACCGGGTTCGGCTTCACGCCGGCCGTCCACACGATGGTGGAGGCGTCCGTCTCCATGCCGTTCTTCAGCACGACGTGGCCGTCGACGCAGGAGTCCATCGAGGTCTCGATGTAGACCTCGATGTTGCGCTCTTCGAGCTTCTCCTTGGTCCACAGACCGAGGTCCGGGCCCATCTCCGGGAGGATCCGGTTGGCGGCCTCGACCACGATGAAGCGCATGTCGTCGCGGCTGACCGTCTTGTAGATCTTGGCGGCGTCGCGCGCCATGTCCTCGATCTCGGCGATCGTCTCGACGCCGGCGAAGCCGCCGCCGATGATCACGAAGGTCAGCGCCTTGCGGCGGATGGCCTCGTCCGTGGTGGACTCGGCCTTGTCCAGCTGCGCCATGACGTGGTTGCGGAGGGCGATGGCCTCCTCCACGGTCTTCATGCCGATGCCGTGCTCGGCCAGACCCGGGATCGGGAAGGTGCGGGAGACCGACCCGGTCGCGACGACGAGGTAGTCGAAGGGCAGCTCGTACGAGTCGCCCGCCGAAGGCTGGATGGTCGCGATCTTGCGCTCGTGGTCCACACCGGTGACCGCACCGGTGAGCACCTCCGCGTTCTTCAGCGCGGTGCGCAGGGGCGCGACGAGGTTGCGGGGCGCGACGTTGCCGCCGGCCGCCTCGGGGAGGAAGGGCAGGTACGTCATGTACGACCGCGGGTCCACGACCGTGACGGTCGCTTCGCCGTAGCGCATCTTCTTGAGGATGCGCATCGCGGCATACAGGCCGACGTAACCACCGCCGACAATGAGGATGCGAGGACGCTCCGTGGTGCTCATATCCGAAAGTATCCAGCACCGTTCGGAGCAGCCTTCGTGAGCCCGCTCACAAGCGGATGGACCCCCTCTGCTACACTTCGCGCCCCCGTTTCGACCCCCCGGCCGACACCTCACGGCCATTCCGGCCCCCCGGTGGGCACATCCGTGACGACGGCCCCGCTGAGCAGCAACGATCCATGACGGGGCCTGGTTCCCGCACGGGATTTCGATTTTCAAACCCCTGACGGGTCGAAACCTACGATCCTGCGGTTATCACGCCGAGCGAGCCTTCGGTCCCACATATCGGACGGACCGGACCGCGCAGCGCGGCGAACGGGCGGATCCCCATGTGAAGAAATTCACGAACTTTTCCGCACGGCCCCGGGCGCGCCCCGGCCCCGGGGCCCTCGAAGGGCCTCCGGGGCCGGAGCGGTAAGCCTCGTGCCTGGTCAGCGGGCGATACTCCAGGCGATGCCGTCCAGGATGTCGTGCTCGCTGACGACCACCTCGGCGGCGCCCGTCCGCGCCATGATCTCCAGCAGCTCCAGCGCGCCGGCCGCGATCACGTCCACCCGGCCCGGGTGCATCGACGGGATCGCCGCCCGCTCCGCGTGGGTCGCGCGCAGCAGCCGGTCCGCGATCTCGGCGACCCGCTCGCGGGAGATCCGCGAGTGGTGGATCGCCTCCGAGTCGTACCGCGGCAGGTCCTGGGCGATCGCCGAGATGGTGGTGACCGTCCCGGCCAGGCCGACCAGGGTCGCCGCACCGGTCAGCGGAACGGCCTCCTCGGCCCGGTCCAGCTCCGCCCGCACATGCGCCCGCGCCTCGGCGATCTGCTCGTCCGAGGGCAGCTCGGCGCCGCCGAAGTGCCGCTCGGTCAGCCGGACGCAGCCGATGTCCACCGAGCGGGCCGCTTCGACGTCCTCGGCCCCGAGCACGAACTCGGTCGAGCCGCCGCCCAGGTCGAAGACCAGGTACGGGGTGGCGAAGGTGCCGCCGGTGAGCTCCTTGGTGGCGCCCACGAAGGAGAGGTGCGCCTCCTCCTCGCCGCTGACCACCTCGGGCTCGACCCCCAGGGCCGCCCGCACGCCGTCGACGTACTCGGCGCTGTTCTCGGCGTCCCGGGAGGCGCTGGTGGCGACGAAGCGGATCCGCTCGGGGCCGACGCCGAAGCCGGAGATCACCTCGGCGTACTCCCGGCAGGCCGCGAAGGTGCGCTCCAGCGCGTCCGGGTGCAGCCGGCCGGTGCGGTCCACGCCCTGGCCCAGCCGGTTGATGATCATCCTCCGGTCCAGGTCGGTGATCTCCCCGGTCTCCGGGTCGAGATCCGCGACCAGCAGCCGGATCGAGTTGGTCCCGCAGTCGATCGCGGCCACCCTGGTCGTGCTCATGCCTCGGCCTCCCCTGCCTCGTCCGCCCCGTCCGCCTCCTGCGCCGCCCGCTTGGCGGCGCGGTCGGCGGTCTTCTGCTCCTTGGCCGCGATCACGGCCTCGTGGTCCTGCTCCTTGGCCCGGTTGCGGAGCACCCGCTCACCGGCCGCCTCGACCTCCGCCGGGGACACGCACGGGCCCTTGGCCCACCAGTCCTCCAGCATCCCGATCGCCTCGTCGCCCAGCGGGTTGACGCCCTCGCCGGCCGCCAGCGAGTGGCCGACCAGCACGTGCAGGCACTTGACCCGGTCCGGCATGCCGCCGGCGCTCGGGAAGCCCTCCAGCACCTCGATGGCGTCCCGGCGGGCGATGTAGTCCTCGTGCGCCTTCTGGTAGGCCGAGGCCAGCTCCGGGTCCTCGGCGAGCCGGGCGCTCTGCTCCTTCATCACGCCGTCCGCCTCCAGGGTGCCGATCAGCGAGGCGGCCTTGGGGCAGGTCAGGTAGTACAGCGTCGGGAACGGCGTGCCGTCCGGCAGTCGGGGGGCCGTCTCCACGACGTCCGGGTTGCCGCACGGGCAGCGGTGGGCGACGCCGCGCAGACCGCGCGGGACCCGGCCGAGCTGCGCGGCGATGGCCGCGACGTCCTGGTCGGAGACGGTGGGGTGGTTCTCAGTGGTCATGGGAGGGGCTGTCTCCAGCGGAGGCGGGGGCGGGTGGTGAGGAAGGGGCCGGCTGCGCCGGGCTGCGCCGGGGCAGCGGGGGTCGCGGGAGCGGCGGGGGCCACGGGGGCGGCGGCAGCGGCGTCGACGGAGTCCCAGACACTGGCGTACCAGGGCCGGGCGGCCTTGACCGTCCCGGCGGCCGGGCCCTGCGCTGGCGGCGGCGCGCCCAGCGAGGACTTCGCCGGGTCCTGGGCCGCCGGGTCCACCGCGATGTACGGGGTCTCCCCCGGCATCGCGTAGTGCAGCCGGCTCCTGGCCTGCGCCTTGACGTACTCCGGATCCTGCCAGCGGGCCTTCTCCCGGCGCAGTTGCTCGACCTGCTGCCGGGCGTGCTCGGCCCGGGCGCGCTGCGCCGTGATCTCGGACCGTTGCGAGATGAACTGCCGGGTCGGGTAGGCCAGGATCGCCACCAGCGAGCAGAGCACGAGGACCAGGACGGTCGCCCGGCTCGTGAACCGAGGCCGGGCCGCCAAGCCCGGGATCCTCCAGCCTGCCATCTCCGGTGTCCCCTCCTGGTCGCGACGGTGCCCCGCCGACCACCCTACGGGGTGAACGGCGGGGCACCGGTCAGGCGTGCGCCACTCGGGCGGCCGGGCGGGTCAGCCCTCGTGCTTGAACCGCGGGAAGGCGCCGCGGCCGGCGTACTCGGCGGCGTCGTCGAGGATCTCCTCGATGCGCAGCAGCTGGTTGTACTTGGCGACGCGCTCGGAGCGGGCCGGGGCACCGGTCTTGATCTGGCCGCAGTTGGTGGCGACGGCCAGGTCGGCGATGGTGACGTCCTCGGTCTCGCCGGAGCGGTGGGACATCATGCAGCGGTAGCCGTTGCGCTGGGCCAGCTCGACGGCGTCCAGGGTCTCGGTCAGCGAACCGATCTGGTTGACCTTCACCAGCAGCGCGTTGGCGGTGCCGGTCTCGATGCCGCGGGCCAGGCGGGCCGGGTTGGTGACGAACAGGTCGTCGCCGACCAGCTGGACCTTGTCGCCCAGCTTGTCGGTCATGGCCTTCCAGCCGTCCCAGTCCGACTCGTCCAGCGGGTCCTCGATCGAGACCAGCGGGTAGGCGGCGACCAGGCCGGCGTAGTACTCGATGAGCTCGGCGGAGGTGAGCCCCTTGCCCTCGAACTGGTAGGCGTCGTCCTCGTAGAACTCGGAGGCGGCGACGTCCAGGGCCAGCGCGATGTCCTTGCCCGGCACGTAGCCGGCCTTCTGGATGGCCTCGACGATGAGGTCGAGGGCCTCGCGATTGGAGTCCAGGTTCGGGGCGAAGCCGCCCTCGTCGCCCAGACCGGTGGAGAGGCCGCGCTCCTTCAGCACGCCCTTGAGCGTGTGGTAGACCTCGACGCCCCAGCGGACGGCCTCGGAGAAGGACTCCGCGCCGATCGGAGCGATCATGAACTCCTGGATGTCGACGTTGGAGTCCGCGTGCGAGCCACCGTTGAGGATGTTCATCATCGGGACCGGCAGGACGTGCGCGTTCGGGCCGCCCAGGTAGCGGAACAGCGGCAGGTCGCTGGCCTCGGAGGCGGCGTGCGCGACGGCCAGCGAGACGCCCAGGATCGCGTTGGCGCCGAGCGAGGACTTGTCCGGGGTGGCGTCCAGGTCGAGCATGGCCTGGTCGATCAGGCGCTGCTCGGTGGCGTCGTAGCCGACCAGCTCCGGGCCGATCTGCTCGATGACGGCCAGGACGGCCTTCTCCACGCCCTTGCCGAAGTAGCGGTTCTTGTCGCCGTCGCGGAGCTCCAGGGCCTCGAAGGCACCGGTGGAGGCACCCGACGGGACAGCGGCACGGCCGGTGCTGCCGTCGTCGAGGCCGACCTCGACCTCGACCGTGGGGTTGCCGCGCGAGTCGAGAATCTCACGGGCTACGACGACATCGATGGACGGCACGAGGCATCTCCTAGCGGAAGCAGGTACCGGCTGACAGTGGGGTGCCGTCGGCCGGACGATTGCGGAGTCGTTACGACCAGAGCCTAACCGCACCGGCTGTCCGGGCCACGTCGACCTCGGCTCCGTCTCAGCGTGTGGCTGTGCTACCCACCGGTAGTTCACCTGGTTGCCCGGCCTCGGACGTCCCGGGGCGGACGAAGGGGGCGGAACGGGCCGGTGCCGGCGCGTCTGCCCTCCTGTCCGCCCGTCCGCTTGTCCGCCCGTCCGCTTGCCCGCCTGTCCGGTGACGGGCAGGCGGGGAAGCGGGCAGCGGAGTGGGCGGAGCGTCAGCCGAGGGCGAGGACCTGGCCGGGGACGATCAGGTCCGGGTCGCCGCCGACGGTGCCGCGGTTGCCGTCGTACAGGGCCTGCCAGCCGCCCTGGACACCCTGCGCGGTCGCGATCCCGGCGAGAGTGTCGCCGGAGCGGACGGTGTAGCCCTGGCCGGCCTGCGGCTGCTGGGCCTGCTGGACCTGCGGGGCCTGCTGCGTCTGCTGCGGTGCGGGGGCGGTGCCCTGGCCGGCGTACTGCTGGTACACACCCTGGTGGCTGGTCCAGTACCAGGCGCCGTTGTTCTGGTACCAGAACACCTTGGCGTCGGCGTCCCAGCCGGCCCGGCCGGAGAACGACGGCGCCTGCGGCTGGGTCTGCTGCTGGACCTGCGGAGCCGGCTGGGCGTGCCTCGGCGCGTACTTCGGAGCCTGCTGGGTCTGCGGGGCCTGCTGGGCCTGCGACTTGGGGGCGGCGTGCTTCGGCGCGGCCTTCGGGGCCTGCTGCTCGATCTGCGCCTGCGGGGCCTGCTGCGGCGGCTGGGCCTGCGGCTTGGGGGCGGCCGGGGCGGCGTCCGCCGAGGTGTCGACCGCCGCCGGGGCACCGCCCTTGCTCAGACCGGCCTTCTTGGAGCACACCGGCCAGGCGCCCGGGCCCTGCGAGGCCAGCACCTTCTCGGCGACGGTGATCTGCGCCGCCTTCGAGGCCTGGTTGGCCTGCGGCGCGTAGGAGGTGCCGCCGAACGCCTTCCAGGTGCTGGAGGTGAACTGCAGGCCGCCGTAGAAGCCGTTGCCGGTGTTGATGCTCCAGTTGCCCCCGCTCTCGCACTGGGCGACCGCGTCCCAGGTCGAGGCCGGGGCGGCCGAGGCGCCGGTGGCGGTGAGGATCGGCATCGCCAGTCCGACGCCGGCGACACCGGCGACGGCGATGGCCTTCTCGGTCTGGGTGCGGCGACGGTGACGGCCGGTTCCGACGAACAGCATGAAGAAGTCCCTCTCCGCACGCCTGCGAGGTGAGCTGTCGGGTTCGGACCGGGAGGTGGCCCGGCCGCACGGAGGCGGCTTCACCCCAAGCCGTGGGAGACGGCGCAAGACCTGGTTCCCCCGCCCCTGCCCAGGGTTCTGGTCGGTTTCCGGTGACGCGGCGGGCAGGACTCGGCGTTCCGCGCACGGGACCCGCTTCCGCGGGCTCCCCGGAGAGTAGACAGATCTTCAGAGCAATCACAAGCTCATATCGCCGCTATCACACGGAAATCACGTCAGGTGATGGATTGCCTACCAACCGAAGAGGTATGTCCGGATTGATGGAGGTTCACACCCCCCGGAGCCGTCTCGTGGAGACTCCGCGTCAGCGTGTCGTGAGCCCCCCGTGAGTCCCCCCGTGAGTCCCCCTCAGTGAACTGCCGAGGGGTCCGCGGAGGTTGCCTCCGATGTCGTTTCCGGCGTGAACTCCACCGGAAGTTCACGAAGTCCGCGCATGATCAGACCACCGCGCCAGCGCAGCTCCTCCGGGTCCGCGGCGAGCCGGAGGTCCGGCAGCCGGGACAGCAGGGTGGTCAGCGCGGCCCGCCCCTCCAGTCGTGCCAGCGGGGCGCCGATGCAGTAGTGGATGCCGTGCCCGAAGCCCAGGTGCGGGTTGTCCGCCCGGGCCAGGTCGAGGGTGTTCTCGTCCGCGAACCGCGCCGGGTCCCGGTCCGCCGCCGCCAGCACCACCAGCACCGGGTCACCGACCGGGATCTCCACCCCGCCGATGGTCAGCGGGCTCGTCGCGAACCGCCAGGTGGCCAGCTCCACCGGGCCGTCGTAGCGCAGGAGTTCCTCGATCCCGGTCTCCAGCAGACCACTCTCGCCGCGCCCGATCGACTCCTGGAGCAGGGCCCGCTGACCCGGGTTGCGCAGCAGCGCGTAGACGCCGTTGCCGATCAGGTTCACCGTCGTCTCGAAGCCCGCGAAGAGCAGGATGAAGGCCATCGCCGCGGCCTCGTTCTCGGTGAGGTGCTCACCGTGGTCGCTGGCCCGGATCAGCCCCGAGATCAGGTCGTCCCCGAGGTCCGCGCGCTTGCGGTGGATCAGCTCCGCGAGATAGGCCCGCATCCGCTTCACCGCCCGCCCCACGCCGCCGCGTTGGCCGCCGCCGTGGCGGATCATCATCCCGGCCCAGTCCCGGAAGTCGTCCTGGTCCTCGGCCGGCACCCCGAGCAGGTCGCAGATCGCGTAGATGGGGAGCGGGAAGGCGAACTCGTGGATGAGGTCGGCCGATCCGCGCGCCGCGAAACCGTCGATCAGCCGGTCCGTCAGCTGCTGCACCCGGGGCTCGAAGGCGGCCACCCGGCGCGGAGTGAAGGCCTTGGACACCAGGCGGCGCAGCCGGGTGTGGTCCGGCGGGTCGATGTTCAGCAGGTGCGTCATCAGGTCGGCCTGGCGCTCGCCCGGGATGCCGACCCGGCCGGTGCGGTGGGCCTGCTCGCTGTGGTGCGCCGGGTTCTTGGAGAGCCGGCTGTCCGCGAGCGCCTGGCGGGCGTCCGCGTACCGGGTGACCAGCCAGGCCTCCACCCCGCTGGGCAGGGTGGTCCGGTGCACCGGCTCGTGCTCGCGCAGCCACGCGTACGCCGGATACGGGTCGGCGGCGAACTCCCAGGTGAACAGGGGCGGACGGGCGGAAGCGGGCTGAGCTGGCATGGGTCGACGGTATCCCGGGCGCGTCCCCGGCACCGCACCGTGGGCGCCGCCGTTCCCACCGCCCGGCGCTCGTTCCGGTGATCGTTCCGGTGATGGTGGGCAGGAGCAGGCGTGAGCCTGGTCACCTGAGGGGTAATTCCTGTTGCGGAGGATCCGGTCGTGCCTACGATCCTCCGCAAGATGTCCGTGGGCGCCGGTGCGGAGCCGCCCACAGGGAGGAGCAGGGCCATGCGGGTCACCGGTGCGGTCATCGTGATCGCGGTACTCGACGGCGGGTCGGGGGCGGGCCTCGCCCGCCGCTTCACCGCGGCGGGAGCCGCCGGGATGCTGATCGCCGACCAGCGGGGCGGGGTCGCCGAGGACCTCGCCACCGAGCTCGACCGGCCGGGCTGCCCGGTCGTCGGGGTGTGCGGCGACGTCCGCCGCCCCAGCGATGTCGCCGCGCTGGTCGACACCGCCGAGAAGCACCTGGGCCCGATCGACCTGTTCTGCGTGGCCGGGCCGGACGGCGAGCGGATCGTCTCCCTCTCCGACCTGCCCGCCCACCTCGACCTGGAGCGGCTCGCCGAACTCGTCGCGCTGGTCGGCGAGGCGATCGGCGAGGTCGTTCCGCCGCAGCGCCGTCCGGTGGCGGACGTCGCCGCGGTCTGAGGGGCCGGGGGCGGTCGGGGCTGCTCGGTCGCTCAGGGCTGCTCGGGCTGCTCGGGCTGCGCGGTTACTCCGCGGGCTTCAGGCCCTCCGCGGCGCGCACCGTGTCGCGGTAGCCCCGCGCCGCCGCCCGCAGTGCGGCGTCCACGTCGAGCCCGGCATCGTGCGCACGCTGCGCCACCGCGAGCAGCAACCGACCCGCGGACTCAGCGGTGAGCTCGGCGGGCAGCTCGTACGGCTCGTCCGGCACGCCCGCGAACCCGGACCGGCGCACCCGCGACACCAACTTCGCCGCGTAGGCCAGCGAGGGCAGCCCGGCCGGGACGCCGTCCAGCACCGACTCCCGGTCCGACTTCTCGGCCGCCTTGAGCGTCTCCCAGTTGGCCTCCACCTCGGCCGCGCCGTCCGCCTCGGTGTCCCCGAACACATGCGGGTGCCGGTACATCAGCTTCTCGACGATGTCGCCCGCCACATCGTCGATCGAGAACGCCCCGGTGGGGTGCTCCTCGGCGATCCGGGAGTGGAAGAAGACCTGGAGCAGCACGTCGCCGAGCTCCTCTCGAAGGGTGTCGCGGTCCCCCTCCTCGATCGCCTCGACCAGCTCGAAGGCCTCCTCGACCAGGTACTTCACCAGGCTGGCGTGGGTCTGCTCGGCGTCCCACGGGCAGCCGCCGGGCGAGCGGAGGCGGTCCATCACGGACACCAGGTCCAGCAGCCGGGAGCCCGGCAGGTCGTACGAACCCGGCAGCACCTCGATCTCCGGCACCTCACCGGCGTGCTCGACCGCGAGGCGGGCCAGCGCGTCGGTCAGCCCCGGGTCGCCGTCCGGGCCGCCCAGCCAGACCGTCGCCCCGGCCCCGGCGGCGCCGTCCGCCGGGGCCCCGGTCAGCAGCCGGGCCAGCGCGGGGGCCGAGCCCGGCGCCACGACCTCCACCTCGACACCCGCCTGCCGCAGGGCGGGCAGCTGCGGGTGACCGGCGTCGCCGACCAGCACCCGCCCGGCCGAGCGCAGGGCCTCCCAGGCCGGCCAGGACAGCAGGCCGGGGGCCACCCGGTGGGTCGTGATGAGGAGGATCAGCTTCGCGCCCGGAGGATTCGTCGTCACCCCTCGAACCTACCCGTCCGCCCGCTGCCCCCGCCGCCGGGTTTCTGTCCGGTCTGCGTGGGTGAGCGGGGCGGGTGCCTCCGTGCTCCGTGCTCCGTGTTCCGTGCTCCGTGTTCCCGGTCGGCCTCAGCCGGTGGGCCGGGAGCGGGCGGCCGGGGCGAGGGCGGCGCGGTCCGGGTCCCAGGTGCCGTAGCGGGGGTTCACCCGCAGGTGGAGGGCGGTGGCCGTGGCGGCCAGGATCCGGCGGACGGCGGCGTCGCCCGCCGGGGTGTCGGCGTCCGCCCCGGCGGTCGCGGCGAGCCGGCGGATCCCCAGCTCGCGCCCGAGGCGGTCGTCGATCGCCCCGGCCGGAACGCCCTGCGCCGCCAGGGCCCGGGCCAGCCGTCCGGCGCCGCCGAGGCGCCGTTCCTCCTCCGCCCGGGCGGCCGCCACCTCGGCCTCCGCGACCGCAGGACCCCGGTCCGCGACCGCGCGGGCCACCACCGCGTCGAGCACCAGCTCGGTGACCGCCCGCCGGGCGGGGGCCTCCGTCTCCCACCGGGCGTCCGCCGACACCCCGCCCGGAGCCTGCCGCAGCGCCGCCACCCTGGCCTCCACCGCGTCCACCGGGATCCGCCGTCCGTCCAGCACCGCCGCCGTGCCCGGCGTCAGTCCGCCCCCGCCGCACCCGGCCAGCCCCGGCATGGCGAACAGGACGACGACGACGACGGCGGCGGTCCTGGTGGCCCTGCTGGTGGCCCTGGTGATCGTGGTGGTCCTGGTGGTCGTGGTGGTCCGGCGACGGTGCATGGCGGGTCTCCGGGTGCGGGCGGATGCGGGGCGGCGGATGCGGGCGGCACGGATCCCCCGAGCGTAGGGCGGGGTGCCCGGGGCAGTGCGGACCGTCGCCCGAACGGCCCATCCGGGCCGGGCGCCGACACGGCACCGGGCTCACGTCAACCCTGACGATCGTCAAGGTCGGCCCCTGCCTTTCGGGTCGGGTCGGGAGCCACCCCCGACTCCTACCGTCCGTGTCATGACGAACACGATCAGGAACAGAGCGGTCCTCGCGGTGGCACTCGTCGGCACCGGCGCCGGGGCGGTCGGGTGGCTGGCTCCGGCGGGCGGTGGTGCGGCCGGGGCGGGCCCGCCGACCCATGGCTGGTCGACCGCCGGCTACCGCCGGGTCGCCGAGGCCGTCGCCGACGCCCCGTCCCGTCTCGCCGCCCTGCTGGAGCCCGCCACCGAGGCCGGTCTGGTGGTGCTGGGCCTGCTGCTGGCGCTGGTCTGGTGGACGGCACGCGGGCGGCGGGCCGCCGACACCGTCGCGGGTGTCGTGCTGACCGGCCTCGGCACCGTGCTCGCGTACGGGGCGAGCGAGGCGTTGAAGCTCGTGCTGGACGAGGAACGCCCCTGCCGGGCCCTGGCCGGACTGCCGTCCAGCGCGCTCGCCGACTGCCCCCCGCCGGGCGACTGGTCGTTCCCCAGCAACCACGCCACCCTGGCCGTCGCCCTGGCCACCGGTCTGGTGCTGCTGCGACCGCGGTGGGCGTGGCTGGTCGTCCCGGTGGGCCTCGGTACGGCCGCCCTCCGGGTGGCCGCAGGCGTGCACTACCCGCACGACGTGGCCGCCGGGGCCCTGCTGGGCGGGGCGGTCACGGCGGCCGTGGTGGTGGCGCTGCTGCCCTCGGCGACGGCGGTGGTCGGCGCGACGGGCCGGGTTCGGCTGCTCGGTCCGCTGCTGCTGGCTCCCTCGGCCGCGGCACGCGCGGTGGCCCCGGTCTCAGCCGACCGGGCCCACCGCCAGGCCGGCCTCGTGGGCGAGGACAGCGGCGGCCGCCCGGTTGGCCACTCCCAGCCGGGCCAGGACGGAGCTGACGTGCGCCTTCACAGTGCCTTCCACCACACCGATCCGGCGGGCGATCTGACCGTTGGACAGCCCGGCGGCGACCAGCGTCAGCACATCGCGCTCACGGGCGGTCAGCCCGGCCACCTGCCGCTGGGCCGCGGCTCGGCGGTCGGCCGGACCGCCGGACCGGGTGGCGGCGAGGTGGGCCACCACCCGGGCGGCCACCTTGGGTGACAGATAGGCGGCCCCGTCGGCCACCGCACGCACCCCGGCGATCAGCTCCTCGGGCTCGCCGGACTTGATCAGGAATCCGTTGGCGCCCCCGCTCAGGGCGCGCAGGATGTAGTCGTCCTCACCGAAGGTGGTCAGCATGACGATCCCAGGAGCCGCTCCGGTCCTGGTGGTGACGCCCACCCGCCGGATCTCGGCGGCGGCGGTGATGCCGTCCGTGCCCGGCATCCGGATGTCCAGCACCGCGACGTCCGGCCGGTGGCGGCGGAGCAGCTCGACCGCCTCCCGCCCGTCGCCGGTCTCCGCGACGATCTCGATGCCCGGATCGGTGGCGAGCACCGCGCGCACCCCGGCCCTGACCATCGGTTCGTCGTCCGCGATCAGTACCCGGATCCGCGCCGGGGCGCCGTGCTCCAGTTCCCCCTCGCTCATCGGGCACTCACTCGACCAGGGCGTCCAGGGAGATCAGCACGCCGCCCCGGAAGCAGAGCCGGTACGCGTCCCCCGAGCGGTCGTTGTTGAACGCCTCGGCCGTCATCGCGTAGTACTCGCACGTCACTCCCTCTCCACCGGGTGGCGGGTTGCCTACGGACGGATGGTACGGAAACTGATGTTCCGGCAGAAATCGCTGCACGGTGGACCGGTCCTGGCCGACCCGCAGTTCGGCGTAGTCGGCAGGGTCGAGCACGGACCGCCCGGCGGTGTGGATCGTCCAGCCCCGCAGCACGGTGGTCAGCAGCACCGCGACGGAGAGCGGCACCAGGACGATCGCGGCCACCATGCGGCCCACCCGGCGGCGGGCCAGGCGCAGTTCACGGGACGGCGACACCGCGACCGGCGTGGCCGGGGCCGCGGTCGGGGCGCCCGTCCGTGGCAGGTGGGCGCTCACCTCGAAGCCGGCGCCGTCGGCCCGGGGCCCGTAGCGGAAGGTGCCGCCCGCCAGCCGAACCCGCTCGGCCAGCCCGAGCAGACCGTGACCGCCCGTGCCCGGTGCACCGGTTCCCGCCCCGGCCCGGGCCGGCGACTCGCCCGCCGATCGGGGACCGTCGAGCACCCGGACGCGAGCGCCGTCCGCCGCGTACGCCACCAGCACCGTGACCGGCACCCCCGGGGCGTGCTTGGCGGCGTTGGTCAGCGCCTCCTGAACCACCCGGTACACGGCGTGCTCGGCCGCCCGCGGCAGCCCGTCCGGCTGACCGTCGACGGTCAGCCGGACGTCCAGACCCGCCGCGGCCGCCTCCCCCACCAGGTGTGGGACGCCCGCGTCGACCGGGCCCCGGGCGGTGTGGGGGTCCGTGTCGTCCCGCAGGATGCCGATCACCTCGCCGAGGCGCTCGACGGCGGCGGCCGCGCCCGCCCGGATCTCCTGCGCCGCCTCGCGGTGCGGCGGGGCCAGGTCGGGCGCCAGCTTGAGCGCACCGGCCCGCAGGGCGATCAGGCTCAGGTCGTGACCCAGCGCGTCATGCATGTCCTGGGCGATCCGGGCGCGTTCGCGCAGCCGCGCCCGCTCGGCCACCAGTCGCTGCTCGTGCTCGGCCCGTTCGGCCCGCTCCCACCCGGCCCGCACCAGCTCCTGCGACTGCCGCCAGAACCGGCCCACCATCCACGGGGCCATTCCGGCGCAGACCAGGACCGAGACGACCGACGTCGCCTGCACCGCCAGGTCCGGGACGACCACCGCCACCAGTGCCCCGGCCGTGACCAGCAGCGCGAGCAGGGCGACCGCCTCCCGCACCCGCTCCATCCGCACCCCGGCCACGAACGCCGCCCCGATGCCCGGCACCGTCCACCAGAGGGACACCGGACTCAGCCCGAACGCCCCGGCCGCCAGCACCAGCAGCCCCCGGTCCCACCACGTTCTCGTCCACATCCGCCCGACCCTACGGACCTCACCGCCACCGCGGATCTGTCGAAAGTCATGCCCGTCGGCGAACGGCCGCCGGTCCCCGGGCCGGGTAGCCGCAGTCGGCGGTCAGGCGTGCGGGGGCCAAGGGGTGGCGTTGGTGCGGTGCGGTTGCAGGGTGTCGAGGGTCTGCCGCAGGCGGCGGACCGCCGGGTGGTGCGGGCCGTCGCGGCGTTCGCGGTCGAAGAGCAGTTGGAGCAGCCACGACCAGGCCGCCTCCGTCTCGCCGAGCGAGGCCAGCAGCACGCCGACCCGTTCCCGGAGGTCGAGCAGCCGCTCGGGTTCGGTCTCCGGCCACACCACGAGCAGGGCCTGGTACTCGGTGAGCGCTTCCGCGCCCCGGCCCAGTTGTTCGAGGCACTCGGCCACCCGGTGGCGCGGTTCCAGCGCCCGGCGGCCGTGCGGCCCGCCCTCGGCGGTGGCGGCGAGCGCCCGGTACTCGGCCAGGGCCTCGTGGTGGCGCCGCTCCTGGAGGAGCGTACGGGCGTAGATGGTCCGGACGGTGCGGACCATCCCCGCGCCGTCGCCGAGTTCGGACCGTCCGCGCGTCAGCAGCCGGGCGGCGAGGTCGAGCACCTCGGGGCGCCGGCCGGCGTCGACCAGGTCGGAGAGCCGGGCGCAGGCCGCCGCGAAGTCCTCCTCCGCCGCCGGGGCGGGCGGGGCGGGTGCCACCGGCGGAGCCTGCGGCACCGCAGGGGCGGGCGGGTTCGGCACGGCGGCGATCAGGAACGGCGGTGGTTCGGCCCGGGGCGGTGCCGCCGGCACGACGCCCTCCGGACGCGGCTGCGGCTGGAGCGGGTACCGGTACGGCCGGGCCGGGTCCGGCAGCGGCCCGAACCGGGGCTGCGGCACCGAGACGGCGGCGGGCAGCAGCGGCAGCAGCCGCCCGTACACCTCCTGGGCGTCGGCCGGCCGGTCCCCGGGACGCTTGGCGAGCAGGTCGAGCACAAGCCGCTCCAGCGCGGCCGGCACCTCGGGCCGCAGGTCGCGCAGCGGCACCGGCGGGTCGTCGACATGCCGCCGCAGCAGCCCCAGCGCGGTGGGCGCCCGGAACGGCCCTTCACCGGTCAGCATCTCGTGCAGCAGGCAGCCGAGCGCGTACAGGTCGCTGCGCGGGTCGACGGCGGCGGACAGCGCCTGTTCCGGCGCCATGTAGGACGGGCTGCCGATCGGGACGCCGGTAAGGGTGAGCCGGGTGGCCTCGGGGTCGAGCGCGGTGGCGATGCCGAGGTCCAGCAGGACGGTCCGGCCGTCCTCCCGGACCATCACATTGCTGGGCTTGAGGTCGCGGTGGACGACCCGCACCGCGTGGACGGCGGCCAGCGCGGTGCAGAGCTGGGCGGCCACGGCGACCGCGCGCTCGACCGGGAACGGCGCGTCCTCGGCGATGAGGTCGGCCAGGCTGACGCCGGGGACGCGCTGCATCACCAGGTACAGCTCACCGCCCTCCTCACCGGCGTCGAAGACGGTGACCAGGCCCGGGTGGTCGAGGGCGGCGGTGGTGCGGCACTCGCGGAGGAAGCGGCGGCGCAGGTCGTCGCCGTGCCGGAGCCGGTCGATGGTGGTCGGGTCGGTGCCGCCCGCGGCGGCGAGGAGGAGGTCGGTGCGCAGCAGCTTGACGGCGACCGGGCGGGCGAGCCGCTCGTCGTGGCCGGCCCAGACCTGGCCCATGCCGCCGTGGCCGATCTTCTCGGTGAGGTGGTAGCGGCCGCCGATCACCCTGGCGAGGGTCACGGATGGTCCTCGCGGGCCTGACGACGCAGCAGTTCGCCGAGTTCGCGCAGTTCGTCGGAGGTGGCGGGACCGGCGCCGGAAGCCCCCTGGCCCACGGCCCGGGTCGGCGGGTGGGACTGGTACGGGGGCTGGGCGGCCTGCCCGGGCTGCCCGGCCTGCCCGGCCTGCCCGGCCTGCCCGGCCTGCCCGGCCTGCGGATACGGGGTCGGGCCCGGGTACGGGGCCGGGGTCCCGTACGGCTGGGCGGCGCCGTAGGTCGGGGCGGGCGGGTACGGCTGCGGCGTCCCGTACGGCTGGGGCTGGGGCTGGGCGGACGGGTAGGGCTGCGCGGCGCCGTACGGCTGGGCGGACGGGTAGCCGTAGCCGGCCGGCTGTGGGTGCCCGCCGACGCCGGCCGGAGCGGCCGGGCGGCCCGCCGACCAGACCACCTGGCGGTCCATCAGCAGGAAGTGCACCGGCGGGGTGAACCACATCAGCAGCATCATCGTGGTGCCGACCGCGTCGGCGACCGGCGCCTCGCCCTTGCCGAAGCTGCCGGCCACCCCGATACAGATGAAGAAGGCGAGGAAAAGCCCGGCGTACACCACCGCGCCCAGGATGTCGTACGCCCGGCGGCGGCGGACGGCCAGCAGCAGCGACGGCACCATGCCGAGCAGGCCGACGGTCAGCAGCGGCGCGAGGACCACCAGGACCCGTCCGGGCACGCCGTACGGGCCGACCGGCCGGCCGGGGCCCGGGGGCCGGGCGACCAGGGTCCGGCCGTAGGGCGGGGGCACGGCGCCGGGTATGCCACCGGCGGGCGCGCCACCGGGCGGTGGGCCGAACTGCCCGGGGTACTGCCCTGACATGCGCGCTCCTGAGCGGGTGAGGACGACGGCCGTTCGGATCACGGACCCGGTTCCGCACACCGTACCGCCAGCACCGGTCGGGCCGGAGCCCTTCCGTCGTGCCCGCACCGCTCCGGCGGCACCGGGTCGGAGTGGGACGTCGGTCGGCCCGACGTCCGGAGCCGGTCGGCGACGGGCGTCGGCAGGCTCCGGAGGACGTCAGGGACCGTCAGGGGGCCGGCGGGGGCTCGGCGGTGCCGGCGGCGAGGGCGTCGGTGACGGCCTGGGCGAGGGCGTGGCCGAGGGCGGCTGCCTGCTGCAGCGTCGCGTCGAAGGCGGCCAGCCGGGCGAAGGCCGTGCCGAGGCGGCGCTGTTCGGCGATCGGCAACCGCGGCAGCTCGACCCGGCGGATGTCCAGCCTGGTCGTCGTCGAGGCGTGACTGGCGGCCCGGCGGGCGGCGGCCGTGGAGCGCAGGTGGCCGGCCAGGAAGTCCGGGTCGAGGGCGGCCGGGTCGGGGCGGAGCAGGTGCAGCTGGCGGCCGAGGGCGGCGCCGGCGGGCGGGCCGCCCGGGCCGACCACCCGGGCCACGCCGCCGCCGAGGGCGGGGACGAGCACGTCCCCGGGCCGGGTCAGTGGGGTGCCTTCGGCGGCGGCCCGGTCGAGGACGGCGCCGGGCGCGGCACCGGTGACCAGGTCCTGGTCCGTCAGCACAGGGGTGGCGGAGGGATCAGTGCCGGAGGGATCGGTGCCGGAGGGATCAGTGCCGGAGGGATCGGTGCCGGCGGGCCGGGTCGGGGCGCCGGCCCCGGAGGAGTGCACCTCCAGGAGTCCGGAGCGGACCAGTTCCCCCAGGGTGACGACCGGGCCCGCGCCCCCGCCCGCCCCCGGCGCCGGGTCGGCCGCCGGGCGGGCGAGAGGTCGGTCTCGTCGTCGAGCAGGTCGATCGCCGCCACGGTCCGGTACTGGCCGGGCCGGTCCTCGGGGAGCGGGAGGCCCTCGCGGGCGGCGAGGTCGAAGGCGCGCCAGGCGTCCAGGACGGTGCGGCGCAGCTCGGGCCAGCGGACCTTGTCCCGCCCGCCCTCGGCGAGTTCGGCGGAGCCGGGCGAGGTGGCGGCGGCGTCCAGCATGAGCACTTGGCGGAAGTCGTCGCCGGGGCGGGGCGCGCGCAGCACCCAGAGGTGGAGCGGCACCCCGTAGGGGGGTGCGGCGCCGGCCGGGAGAGCGACGACGGCCCGCAGCGCGCCGGAGCGCAGCAGTTCGGCGCGGACCCGGCGGCCGGCCCGGCGGGCGGCGACGGTCGGCGGGAGCAGCAGGGCGGTGAGCCCGCCGGGCCTGGTGTGGGCGAGGCAGTGCAGCACCCAGGCGAGTTCGGACTCGCCGCGCGGCGGGACGAGGCCGCCGGGCCAGCGCCGGTCGAACTGCAGCTCGTCGTGGCCCCAGTCCCGCTCGTTGTAGGGGGGCTGGCAGAGCACCGCGTCGAAGGTGTGCCCGGTGTAGGCGTCGGCACGCAGGGCGTCGCCGGGGCGGAGGTCGACCGGGAGCGGGGCGGGGTCGGTGGCGGGCGCGTGCAGGGCGAGCCTGAGCCGGGCGAGCGCCGTGGTGACCGGGTCGGTGTCCTGGCCGTAGCGGTCGGTGGTGGACGGCAGGGCGAGCAGCAGGGCGCCGAGGCCGGTGGCGGGGTCGAGCACGGTGGCGGGGACGCCGGCGACGGCGGCGAGCAGTTCGGCGGCCTCCGGCGGGGTGGGGCTGAGCTGGCGGGTGTTGGCCTCGGCGTACCGGGTGAGGAGCTGTTCGTAGCCGGCGGCCGGACCTTCCTCGGCGGCCAGCCGGGCGAGCAGCCGGGCGAGGTCGAGCTCGGTGGAGCCGAACAGGCCGGGCCGCCCGAGGCCGGTGGCACCGTCCGAGCCGTCCGAGCCGTCCGAGCCGTCCGCGCCCTCGGTGCCGTTACCAGTGGCGGCATCGGGGCCGAACACGGTGCGGGCGGTGTCGGCGAGGGCGCGCGGCAGGGCGGTGGCGAGCCTGGTGTCCGGCTGGTCGGCAAGGGCGGCCCAGCGGTCCGGTTCGCGGTGGTGCAGCAGCAGGACGGCACCGGCCCGGACCAGCGGGGCGGCCGGGTGGCCGGCCGGGTCGCGCAGGGTCTCGACGAGCCGCCAGACCCGCTCCAGCAGCGGCAGTTCGGCGATCTTGCCCTGGGACCGGAGCCAGGCCTCCACCTCGGCGAGCGCGAAGGCCGGGCTGCTGTCGGTGCCGCCGACGGGTCGCGGGAAGTCGGGGTGGCGGCGGCGCCAGTTGCTGACGGCGGCGCGGCCCACCCCGGCGAGGCGGGCGATCTCGACCGCGGTCACCTCGGGACGGTCCGGCATGGGGGCTCCTTCGTCGGCGACGGCACTGGTGTGGCCACACAGCATAGTCAGCGGCGCCGCTCCGTCGGTTCACACGTGAACGGAGATGTTTCATGAAAGGCCGTTGACATCGTTCACAGCAGATGATGTGATCTCTCCTGTCGACAGCACGTCAGGTCGACACCGCACAGGACGAGAAGCGCCGGTCCGTACCCGGCGACACGACAGGAGACCCCGATGTCCGCGACCACTCGCCGCACCCGCCGCACCGCCGCCCTGCTGCTGGGCGCCACGCTCGTCACCCTCACCGCGACGGCCTGCAACTCGACCGGCGGCCCGTCCGTCTCCACCGATGCCAAGCAGACCGCCGCCGCCACCTCCGCCCCGGCGGCCGGCGCCGGCGCCGGCGGCAGCGCCCCGGCCAAGCCGGCCGACAGCAAGCCCTCCGAGACCAAGCCGGCGGAGAGCAAGCCCGCCGAGGCGGCCAAGGCCCCGGCGAAGGTCGGCGACACCATCGCCCTCAAGAGCACCCTGGAGAAGGGCAACACCGCCGACGTCACCGCGCTGAAGGTGGTCGACCCGGCCCAGAGCACCAACGAGTACCTGACCGCGGCGGACGGCAAGCACTACGTCGCCGTGCAGTTCCAGATCAAGCCGACCGGCGCCAAGGCCTACAGCGAGGCCCCGTGGAGCGCCGCCAAGGTGATCGACGACCAGGGCCAGGCGTACGGCCCGACGCTCGCCGACACCAAGGCCGGCCCGTCCTTCCAGACCCCGACCAACATCGCCTCCGGCGAGACGGGCAAGGGCTTCGTCGTCTTCGAGGTGCCGAACGGCACCAAGCTCGACAAGGTCCAGTTCTCCCTGGACAACGGCTTCGCCGACCAGGTCGGCCAGTGGAAGCTCGGCTGACGGTGGTGGCACTCCCCACCACCGAGCACGAACGCAGGCACGAGAACGCGCACGCACGCACGAGAACGCGCACGCACGCACGAGAACGCGCACGCACGCACGAGAACGCGCACGCACGCACGAGAACGCGCACGACAACACGAACGACAACACGAACGGCGGCCTCGGGCAGCACCGCCCGAGACCGCCGTACCCGGCGAGGACCCCTCCGGGGGCCCTCGATCCCCGCGGGATCCGCTACTTCCTCGCCCCCGCCAGGTCGTCGAACATCGACGACAGGAACTCCCTGGACCAGGCCAGCAGCTCCCGCCCGACCAGCGGCTTGCCGCCGATCCGCCCGGTGGACGGCCGCGGCACCAGCAGCTGGTTGGTCGCCGCCTTCACCTGGCTGCGCGGGTAGAGCCGGTTCAGCCGCAGCTGCTGCGACTCCCTCAGCTCGACCGGGCCGAAGCGCACATTGGAGCCCTGCAGCGTGATGTCCGCGATGCCGCACCGCCGCGCGTACAGCCGCAGCGCCGCCACCAGCAGCAGGTTCTCCACCGGCTCGGGCAGCTTGCCGTACCGGTCGGCCAGCTCGTCCCGGACCTGGACGATGTCCTCCTCCGAGTTGACCGCCGCGATCGAGCGGTAGGCCTGGAGCCGCAGCCGCTCCCCCGGCGCGTAGTCGTGCGGCACATGGGCGTCGACCGGCAGCTCGATCTTCACCTCCAGCGGCTCCTCCTCCGGCTCGCCGCCACCCGCCAGCGACTCCCGGAACTCGGCCACCGCCTCGCCGACCATCCGCATGTAGAGGTCGAAGCCGACACCCGCGATGTGCCCGGACTGCTCGCCGCCGAGCAGGTTGCCCGCGCCGCGGATCTCCAGGTCCTTCATCGCGACGTACATGCCGGCACCCATCTCGGTGTGCTGGGCGATGGTGGCCAGCCGCTCGTGCGCCGTCTCGGTCAGCGGCTTCTCCGGCGGGTACAGCATGTAGGCGTACCCGCGCTCCCGGCCCCGGCCCACCCGGCCGCGCAGCTGGTGCAGCTGGGAGAGGCCGAAGGTGTCGCCGCGCTCGACGATCAGGGTGTTGGCGTTGGAGATGTCGATGCCGGACTCGACGATCGTGGTCGACACCAGGACGTCGAACTCCTTCTCCCAGAAGTCGACGACCACCTTCTCCAGCTGGGTCTCGCCCATCTGCCCGTGCGCGGTGGCGATCCGCGCCTCCGGCACCAGGTCCTTCAGCCGGGCGGCCGCCCTGTCGATCGACTCGACCCGGTTGTGGATGTAGAACACCTGGCCCTCGCGCAGGAGTTCACGCCGGATCGCGGCCGAGATCTGCTTCTCGTCGTACGGGCCGACGAAGGTCAGCACCGGGTGCCGCTCCTCCGGCGGGGTGGTGATGGTGGACATCTCGCGGATCCCGGTGACCGCCATCTCCAGGGTGCGCGGGATCGGGGTCGCGGACATGGTGAGCACGTCGACGTTGGCCCGCAGCTTCTTCAGCTGCTCCTTGTGCTCGACACCGAAGCGCTGCTCCTCGTCGACGATGACCAGGCCGAGGTCCTTGAAGCGGGTCTCCGAGGAGAACAGCCGGTGGGTGCCGATGACGACGTCCACCGAGCCCTCGAACAGCCCCTCCAGCACGGCCTTGGCCTCGCTGTCGCTCTGGAACCTGGACAGCGCCTTCACCGTCACCGGGAAGTTGGCGTACCGCTCGGCGAAGGTCGAGAAGTGCTGCTGCACCAGCAGCGTGGTCGGCACCAGCACCGCGACCTGCTTGCCGTCCTGGACCGCCTTGAAGGCCGCCCGGACCGCGATCTCGGTCTTGCCGTAGCCGACGTCGCCGCAGATCAGCCGGTCCATCGGGACGGACTTCTCCATGTCCGCCTTGACCTCGGCGATGGTGGTCAGCTGGTCGGGCGTCTCCGCGTAGGGGAAGGCGTCCTCCAGCTCGCGCTGCCACGGGGTGTCCGGGCCGAAGGTGTGACCGGGGGCCGCCATCCGGGCCGAGTACAGCTTGATCAGGTCGGCGGCGATCTCCTTGACCGCCTTCTTGGCCCGCTGCTTGGTCTTCGCCCAGTCCGCGCCGCCCAGCCGGTGCAGCGTCGGGGCCTCGCCGCCGACGTACTTGGTGACCTGGTCGAGCTGGTCGGTCGGCACGAACAGCCGGTCGCCGGGGTGGCCCCGCTTGGCCGGCGCGTACTCCAGCACCAGGTACTCGCGGGTGGCGCCCTGCACGGTGCGCTGCACCATCTCCACGTACCGGCCGACCCCGTGCGCCTCGTGCACCACGTAGTCGCCGGGCACCAGCGCCAGCGGGTCGATCGCGTTGCGGCGCCGGGACGGCATCCGCCGCATGTCCTTGGTGGAGGACCGCTGGCCGGACAGGTCGGTCTCGGTGATCACGGTCAGCTTGAGCGTCTCGTCGACGAAGCCGTGCTCGATCGAGCCGCAGGAGACGTGCACGACGTCCCGGGTGGGGGCCTCGGACAGGTCGGCGACCAGCCGGGCCGCGATGCCCTCGTTGCCGAGCACCTCGGCGAGCCGGGAGGCCGGTCCGTGGCCCTCGGTCACCATGACCACCCGCCAGTCGGCGGCCAGCCGCTCCTTGGCGTCGGCGATCGCCCGGGCGGTGTCGCCCCGGTACGCCTCGACCGCGCGCATGCCGAGGGTCAGGGTGTTGGTGTCGAACTCCAGCAGCCCGCTCACCGAGGCGTCGCTGGTCGCGAACGGGCTGACCGACCACCACGGCAGGCCGATCTCGGCGGCGTGCTCGCGCACCTCGGCGAGCGAGCGCAGCGAGGCGGCCGAGACGTCGATGGTCTCCAGGTCGATCGGCCGGTCGCCCCCGGAGGCGGCGGCCACCCAGGAGGCGTGCAGGAACTCCTGACTGGTCGCCACCAGGTCGGTGGCGCGGGTGCGGACCCGCTCGGGGTCGCAGACCACCGCGACCGAGCCCAGCGGCAGCACGTCGACCAGCAGTTCCATGTCGTCGACCAGGACGGGCGCCAGCGACTCCATGCCCTCGACCGCGATGCCCTCGGCGATCCGATCCAGGATCTCGGCCAGGCCCGGGTGCTCGGCGGACAGTTCGGCGGCCCGCGCCCGCACCTCGTCGGTCAGCAGCAGCTCGCGACAGGGCGGCGCCCACAGGCCGTGCTCGGCGATCTCCAGGGACCGCTGGTCGGCCACCTTGAAGTACCGGATCTCCTCGACCTCGTCGCCCCAGAACTCCACCCGCAGCGGGTGCTCCTCGGTCGGCGGGAAGACGTCCAGGATGCCGCCGCGGACGGCGAACTCGCCGCGCTTCTCGACGAGTTCGACCCGGGAGTAGGCGGCTGCGGCGAGCCGCCGGGCCACCTGGTCCAGGTCGTGCGACTCACCGCGCTGCACGGCCACCGGCTCCAGCTCGGCCAGCCCCTTCACCTGCGGCTGCAGCACCGAGCGGACCGGCGCGACGATCACCTGCACCGGCCCGGCCGCCGGGTCGTCGACCCGCGGGTGGACGATCCGGCGCAGCACCGCGAGCCGGCGGCCGACCGTGTCCGAGCGCGGGGAGAGCCGCTCGTGCGGCAGCGTCTCCCAGGCCGGGAACTCGGCGACCGCGTCCGGCGGCAGCAGTGAGCGGAGCGAGGCGGCGAGGTCCTCGGCCTCCCGGCCGGTGGCGGTGACGGCCAGCACCGGACGGCCCCGCTCCCCGGCCGCCTGCCCGGCGAGCGCGCGGGCCAGCGCGGCGATCGCGAATGGCCTGGCGGCGGGCGGGCCGACCAGGTCGAGATGGTGGCGGCCCCCGGCCGCCGCACCGGTGGCGGTGGCGGCCTCGATCGCCTCGGCGAGGGCCGCGTCCCGCGCGACGACATCGAGCAGTCCGGTCAGGCTCATCTGGAGTCTCTTCTTCGTCCCGAGGAAGGTGCTGCCCGGGGGCCCTGGGCCCGTTGGGGCAACGCGAACGGCCCGGCACGCCGTGCGGCCGGGGGTCTCCAGCCTACGCCGCGAGGCTGACGCGCACGCGGCACACGGCCGGGGGCGGGGCGGCGCGCGACCCGCGCACGAACCGCACGCGGTCCGCCGGCGATCCGGTGCGGACGAACCACCGCCCGCACGCTGCCGGTCCTGGCGTTCCGCCGGACCGTTTCCCCATCGTCGCGTTCTGCCACGATCTGGACATACTCCTGTCACTGCCCGTCCATGGAGATCGCGCACCATGGTGAATGTGCCCGCCGCACCCAACCGTGGGGGATGGCTGCGAGGGGCACGGTCGCACACCCGATGGGGGTCGGGAGTGCGAGGCCGGGCGGCCCTGGGTGGGGGCGCCCGCCCACACGCCGGGAACCGTGGCGTCCTTTCCTGGAGGACGCCACGGGTCTCGGCCTCATTCTTTTCCCCGCCCGCCCTTCCCGTCCACACACCCGGTGTCACGATCGCGTGCCGCCCTGCCCCGATCGCGGCCCCGCGTCCCTTTCCGGCCCCTTTCGGCGCAATCCCGGGAAAGCCCGCGCCGTCCGGCCCCGCTCCCTACCCTGTGGTGAAGACCGTGTGGAGACGCCCGGAGGGGCCAGGGGCGTCGCGATGGAGGGGGTTCTTCGTCATGCGCGTTGTCATCGCAGGCCAGGGCTACGTGGGGCTGCCGCTCGCGGTCCGCGCGGCCGAGGTCGGGCACCGGGTGGTCGGCTACGACGTGGACGAGCGCCGGATCAAACGGCTGGCCGTCGGCGAGTCCTACGTCGAGGACATCCCGGCCGAGCGGCTGCGGCCGCTGCTGGAGAACGGGAGCTATCTGCCGTCCGCCGAGCCGTCCGACGTCGCGGACTTCGACGTCGCGGTGATCACCGTGCCGACGCCGCTGCGCGACGGCGTGCCCGACCTGTCGTACATCGAGGCCTCGGCCGCCCTGCTCGCCCAGCACCTGCGGCCGGGGGCGACCGTCGTCCTGGAGTCCACCACCTACCCCGGCACCACCGAGGAGCTGCTCGCGCCGCTGCTGGAGCAGGGGTCGGGACTGACCGTCGGACGGGACTTCCACCTCGGCTACAGCCCCGAGCGGATCGACCCGGGCAACCCGACCTGGCGGCTGGAGAACACCCCGAAGGTGGTCTCCGGGATCGACCCGGCCTCGCTGGCCGCGGTCGAGGGCTTCTACGGCGGGCTGATCGACCGGACCGTCCCGGTCTCCTCCTGCAAGGAGGCCGAACTGACCAAGCTGCTGGAGAACACCTTCCGCCATGTGAACATCGCCCTGGTCAACGAGCTGGCGATGTTCGCCCACGATCTCGGGATCGACGTCTGGGAGGCCATCGACGCCGCCTCCACCAAGCCGTTCGGCTATCTGCGCTTCACCCCCGGCCCGGGGGTGGGCGGGCACTGCCTGCCGATCGACCCGTCCTACCTGTCCTGGCGGGTGGAGCGGGCGCTCGGCCAGTCGTTCCGCTTCGTCGAGCTGGCCAACGACGTCAACAGCCACATGCCCGACTACGTGGTCCGGCGGCTCGCCGAGGCGCTGAACGAGCGGCAGCGCTCGGTCAAGGGTTCGCGGGTGCTGCTGCTGGGGCTGGCGTACAAGAAGAACACCGGCGACGCCCGGGAGACGCCGGCCGCCCGGGTCGCCGAGCTGCTGGTCCGGATGGGCGCCGAGGTCCGCGCCGCCGATCCGCACGTGGTGGTCGGGGTGCACGTGCCCGAGCCGGTGATCCCGGGCCAGCGGGCGGCCGAGCACGACCCGCACGGCGACCCCTTCGCCGCCGTCCACCGGGTGGAGGCGAGCCCGCAGGAGCTGGCGGCGGCGGACGCGGTCGTGCTGCTGGCCGACCACGACGACTTCGACTACGGGGCGATCACCGCCCACGCCCGGTACGTGCTGGACTGCCGGCGGCGGCTGGCCGGCGGCGCCGCGGTCGAGGTGCTCTGAGCCGTCCCGCCGGGTCCGCCTCCCCCTGGCTCAGCCGTCCGGCCGGGTCCGCGGACGCGCCGGGCCCCGAACGCGTCTCGGCGTTCGGGGCCCGGTACGTGCGGACTGCCGGCGGGCGGTCAGCGCCGACGGCGGTAGGCGACCGTGTTCGGGGTGCCGTACTCGGCGCCGTCGTCCACGATCACGATCTTCGGGATGATCCTGGTCTCCTCCTCGGCCGGGCGCTCGGCGCCGGCCCCCTCGCCGCCGTCCTCCGCCGGAACCGGCGGGGGCGTGGCCGGCCTCGGCGGCACCGGGCCGGTGGCGACGGCCGGGGCGACCCGCCCGGGGGTGACCCGGAGCATCGCGGTGGCCGCCTCGCCCGCGCCGGACGCCGGGCCGACGGGCAGGGCCGGGACGGGCTCCTTGCGGAGAACGGCCCGCGGGTCGGCGGCCGCGGGCACCGGGACCGACACGGCGGCGGGGACCGCGGCGGGGACGGGGACGGGCAGCGGGATCTCCCCGGTGTCCGCCTCCGAGTCCACCGGGGGCGCGTCCGAGGGAGCCGCGTCGGCCGGAGCCGCGTCGACGGGCGCGGCGTCCGCCGGGGCGTCGTCGGCCCGCTCCCGATCGGCCCGGGCCTCGGCCGCCAGGGCCTCGGCCACCGGGGCCGGCAGCGGCTCGATCGCACCCACCGCGGCACCCGTGAGCGAGGCCAGCGTCGCCTTGATGTGGTCGAGGTGCTGCTGCACCGTCTCCAGCCTGGCGGAGAACTCGCGGTGCTCGCGCTCGGTCGCCGTGTTGATCCGCTCGGCCTCGCGCCGGGCCTGCTCGATCAGTTCGTCCGCCCTGGCC
>NZ_JZWY01000271.1:0-2003 GCF_000966955.1 Streptomyces sp. NRRL S-495 | reverse complement strand
ATCCGCTCGGCCTCGCGCCGGGCCTGCTCGATCAGTTCGTCCGCCCTGGCCTGCGCCTCGGCGTCGCTCTGCTTGATCCGGCCGAGCACCGCCTCCCGGAACTGCTCGGCCTCCTTGACCCGCCGCTCGGCGGTGGAGGAGATCGCCGCGTCCTCGGTGTCGGCCCTGCTCTGTGCCTCGGCGAAGGTCTCGTCGGCCTTGCGGCGCAGCTCGGCCAGCTTGGCCTCGGCCCGCTCGGAGGCCTCGGCGGCCGCGACCCGGACCTTGGCCGCGTGCGCGGTGGCGGCGTCCCGGACGGACCGGACCTCGCGGTCGGTGTCGGCCCGGATCGTCTCGGCCTCGGCCCGGGTGCGCTCGTCGGTGCGGCGCGCGGCCGCGTCGGCCTCGGTCCGGGTGACGGTCGCGTACTCCTTGGCGGCCCGGTCGGCCGCCTGGCCGGCCTCGTAGACCTCGTCGCGGAGGTCCTCGGCCGCGCGCTCGGCCTTGTCACGGACGGCGCGGGCCTCGTTCTCGGCCGTCCGGGCCAGCCCGGCGGCCTGCTCGCTGAGCACCTCGTAGTCCGGTTCCGGGGCATCGGCGGCGGCCTGCCTGACCTCGGCCAGCCGGCGTTCCATCTCCCGGATTCCGGACCCGAGCACGCTCAGCCGCTCCCACGCCTCGTCCCGCTGCGCGGTGTAGGCGGTCAGGGCTCGGTCGACCTGCTCGGGCGCGTAACCGCGCCGGGCAACGGTGAAGCCGTACTGGGGGACGGCGTCGCTCATGGGCTCTTCCCCTCGTGTCGCGGGCTGCGGAGCCCATGATCGGACGGATCGGTCCGCTCGGGAACCGGGTCAACGAACCCGGTCGGGATTCGAACGTCGAACGGATCGAAACATGTCGAGAATGGACGATTGCGACCATCCTCTTGACCTATTTTGCGCAGATCATGGCGAAACCCCAATGAGGCGCCGCCGCACCGGTACGCCGAAGGGGCCGTTCCGGACACCGGAACGACCCCCGGCCACCTGCGTGGATCCGGGGCCACCCGCTAGAGCAGGCCGTCCCAGAACTGCTCCAGCAGCACGGCCCACCAGGTGTCCGCGGACTGGAGCGCAGCCGGGTCGATCGCGGCCAGCTGAGCCTGGAAGTCGGTCGTCCAGCGACCGGCCTGGTCCGGGGTCAGCCCGTACCGCAGCCGCCACATCCGGCCCAGCAGGGCCAGCGAGCGGACGAACTCCGGTACACCTGTGTTGACGAACCGGGGCGCCTCCCCGGTTCCTTCGAGATCCATCGCGACCACGTGCGCCGTGCCGTACTGCACACACAGCTGCCGGCCGTAGTCGTTGCCCAGCACCAGGTAGCCGCCGAAGTCGGTGCTGCCCGCCAGGCCCCGTTCGGCCGCCAGCTCGGCGAGGGTCGGGATCGGCCGGCCCTCCTGGGCCTGCGCCCAGAAGAACGGTCCGAACTCGCGCGGCAGACCCGCCCACATCAGCGTCTGCGCCACCGGCTCGGGAACACCCTGCCGGGCCACCGCGCGCTGCTCGAAGCGGAACACGTTCGCCCCGAAGGCCTGGCCGAGCTCCTGGCCGAGCTGCTGCGGCGGGACCGGCTGCGGCGCCGGGACGGTGCCCGGGGCGGGCGGCGGCACCCGGAACGGCCGGACCCGCTGCGGACCGGAGGCCAGCTGGTGCAGCTCGTCCAGGTGATCCAGCAGCTGGGCCATGCCGGCCTGCCGGGAGTGGTGCTCCCGGCCGTAGTCGGCGGTGTGGGTGAGCCGGACGTTCGGCCAGGAGGCGGCGATCATCCGGTGGCAGTAGCCGCCGGGCAGGTCGCAGGACTCCAGCTCGGTGTAGAGCTCCAGCACCTGCTCCGGCGGCACGTTCAGCCGCCGCAGGTCCTGGAGGATCTTCCACTCCGGGTGCGGAGTGCCGGGCTCGCTGCGGTGCAGCAGCTTCTGCTCCGACCCGTCCGGGCCCCGGTAGCTGAGCGCGGCGAAGTAGCTCTGTCTCTTATACACATCTCTG
>NZ_JZWY01000270.1:0-3730 GCF_000966955.1 Streptomyces sp. NRRL S-495 | reverse complement strand
GGCGGTCCGCACGGCCCGCGCGCGATCGCCGGCCCGCCACCACAGGCGGACCACCAGATCGGCGGCCAGTTCGCGGCCCTCGGCGAGTTCGGCGGCCTGGGTGAGGCGGTCGTGCCGGTCGAGCAGGGCGACGGCCTCGGCGGGCGCCGCCAGCAGGTCGGCGAGGACGAAGGCCGCCTCGTCGAACCGGCCCTGCTGCTCCAGCCGCTCGGCGGCGGCCCGGTAGAGCTCGGTGAGGTGCTGGTGCACGGCGAGGCCGGAGAACGCGTTGGTCGCGACCGGGCCGACGCGGTGCGGGGTGGGGCGCAGTTTCCCGCTGAAGCGCTTGGGCAGGGCGAGGGAGAACCAGGGACGCCCGGCCGCCGTGTCGCCGCGCTCCCGGCCGGCGAGCGGGAGCGCGTCGCGCAGGGCGTCGTCCCAGCGGTGCTGCTCGAAGGCGCGGGTGAGGTCGCGCAGGTAGCGGGTGTGGCGCTGGTGGAGGAGATGGGCGGCGGGGGTGCGCAGGGTGAACCGGGCCAGCAGGTCGCCGAGCCAGGGGCGGCGGCCCCGGCGCGGGGCGGGGGCGCCATTGGCGGGCGCGCTCCCGGCTGCGGGAGCGCCATTGGCTGCGGGCGCGGCGGCGCTCCCGGCGGCGGCTGTGGTTTCGCCCCCGTCCCGGCCGGCGCGCCGGCCGAAGAGCAGGCCGTAGGCGAGGGCGGCGGCGATCGAGGCGTAGACGATGCCACCCGGGTCGACCTTCAGGTCCTTGAGCAGGCCGAGGCCGAAGAGCACCACGAACAGCAGGGGCACCACCATCAGCAGGACGACGACGACCGCCGCGTGGTGGGGGGCGAGGGCGATCGGCCGGGTGGTCTGCCACCAGGCGGCTCCTCCGCCCGCGCGGCCGGCGGAACGCCCTGCGGAACGCCTGCCGGACGGCCGTTCGGACTGCCGCCGGGCCCGGCGGCCGCGCGCCGGCGGCGCCTCGGCGGTCAGCCGGCGGGCCCGCCCGGAGGTCGGCCGGATGCCGGCCGCCGCCCTCAGGTCCGGCCGGGGGACGACCGGCACCGAATCCTCGACGGGCGGTGCCTCGGGCGCCGGGGCCGCGCCGACCGGACGCGGCCGGTGCAGGGCGAGGCCGGTCGGGTCGAGCCAGTCGGCGGGGTCCAGGCCGGGCAGCTCACCGATGACCCGGGTGACCGCCACTCCGCCCTCCGCCAGCACGAGCCGGCCGTCGGCGGTGACCGCGGCGGATCCGGAACCGGTACCAGGAGTGCCCGCGACCGACGGCGCGCCGTGCCCGGTGCGCTCCAGCGGAAGCCCGGGCGCCCGGTCCGCCCGGGTGCGGACCGGCTCGGGCAGCAGCAGGAGCCAGCGGCCGTCGGGCAGTTCGCACAGCCGCGCGTCCGCGCGCCAGAGGTCGAGGACGCGCCCGGCGGCCTCCGGCACACCGATCAGCGGCACGTCGAGCACGAAGCCGGCGGCGAGGACGGTCCCGGTGGCACTCCTGGCGGCACTCCCGATGGGGGCGTTCACTCGTTGCTTCCGATCACATGGTGGGTCCGGCCGGTGGTGGCGTCGCCGACCACGACCTGGCCGGACGAGTACTCTCTCGCGATCAGCGGATGGGTGGGGTGCACGGCCGGTGGGGCGGTGCCGCCGGAGAACCCGCTCAGGGTGCGGGTGCCGTCGTACCGGATCGCTCGCACCATTCGGCTGTCGGGGGACCAGGTGATCAGCACCGGCTCGCGCCGGTCGTGGACCAGGCCGGCCACCTGGGCGTTCTCCCGGAACAACAGCCGCCGATCCTCGCCGAGCCGGGACCGGACGGTCCAGTTCTTGCCGTCCTCGGACCAGGCGGCGGTGCCGCCCGCGTGCACCAGGTGCCGGGCCCGCAGCGCGTCGGGCTGCAGCGTCTGCTCGAACAGCCGTGGTTCGCGGTGCCGTTCGAAGCCGCGCGGACCCTCCGCGCGGTGGCCGACCGGTCCGTCGTCGGTGACGGCGCCATCGGGCGCGATCCGGCGCCAGCGGCCGGCGACCGGGACGAGCAGGTCGTCCCCGGAGCGCAGCAGCGGCAGCACGGGGCGGCTCGCCAGCACCTGCGCGACCGTCGCGTCGAGGCCGAGGAGGGCTGGGTCGACGACGAACTCCCCGTCCCCGGCGAGCTGTCGCCCGCTGACGTAGCGGAGCACCCGGCCTCGGTGCAGGTACAGGGCGAACAGCCGCCGGCCGGTCCGGCCGGCGGCGATGACCTGGCCGTTCAGATGGTGCGCCTTGGCCCGGGTGACGACGGCGTGCTTGTGCTCGGTCTGGCGCACGTCCGTGGCGAGCAGGATCCCCTCGTGCCGGCCCCGGGTGAGCAGGACCGGGGCGTCGGTGGTGAAGACGGGCAGGGCCCGGCCGGGCGTGCTCGCCGCGTCGGCGGGCGTCGGGACGAGGGTCGGACCGTTCCGCCGGAACTCCGCGCCGCGCAGCGCCCGGACGGCGATGTCGCCTGCGGGCAGGGGTAGTTCGAGCTCGGTCCGGTCGAGGCGGACGGTGACGTGGGTGGCGCCCTCGGGGCCCCAGCGGGCCACCTCGGTGGCGAGGACCCGAGGCGTGCCGGAGGGTCCGCCCGCAGCCGTAGCGGGACCGGACTGCAGGCCCGGGAGCCCGTCGGCGAGCCGGGGCGAGGTGAGCAGCCAGACGCGGTCGGCGGCGTCCAGGCCGGCGGTGGCCTCCCGCACCTGCTCGACGGTCGGCTCGGCGGGGCGGCGGGCCGCGAGCCAGGAGGGCAGCAGGTCGGCGGGCGCGGCGGAGAGCCACCAGCCGGGCGGGTCGCCGACCACGCCCACCCGCATTTCGCTGCCGCGGGCGGCGGCCCGGCGGTGCAGCACCAGCAGCGCGGCCAGTTGGACCAGTCGGCCGGCCCCGGCCTGGGACGGGCCGGCGTCGACCAGGACGACCGTCCGGCCGCGCGTGACGGTGCTGCGGAACTCGGGTGCGAGGTAGAGGAGTTCGCGGTCGACGAATCGGCGCAGGAACTCGTCGGGGTGTTCCTCGGCGAGCAGCCACTCGGCGGGCAGCAGTTGCTCCGGCCGGCCGGAGCGGCCGATCCCGCCCGTCCCGTCCGGCTCCCCCGGTCCGTCGGTCACCGGCTCGCGGGGGCCGACCAGTTGGTCCAGGCCTCGCAGCAACGGGCCGAGGGCGACCGCGAGTTCGGGGCTCAGCGCGGACAGCGCCCCGGCCCAGGGGGCGAGGGCGGCGGGCAGTCGGGTGGCGGGCAGTCGGGTGGCGCTCATCGTCCGGCCCGCCGGGTCAGGGGCGTGAGGGCGTCCGGGTCGGTGGCGGCGGCCGGCGGTGCGGCCACCAGGGCGTGGCCGGGGACGAGCAGGCAGAGGTCGCCGGGCCGGGCGCCGAGGGCGGCCCGCCAGAGGCCGGCGGCGGGCCGGGGGCGGGCGGTGGTCGGGACCAGCAACTCCTCGTCGTGGCCGAGGTAGTGGGCGCCGTCCGCCCACGGGAGCTCGTCCTCGGCGCCGAGCACCAGCAGGGTGGTGTCGTCGGCGAGCACGCCGAGCCGGGCGCCGTCGGTGAGGCGGTCCCGGGTGGCGGCGGCCAGCGCCGGGACGGCGTCGCCGACCGCGAGGACGGCGGCGGCGGTCAGCGGGGGCTCACGGCGCTCCCAGGTGAGCGCCACGGCGGGTGGTGGGGTCGGTTCGCCGATGGTCACGAGGGCGCGACCGCCGCGACGAGCTCGGCGCGTATGCCGGCC
>NZ_JZWY01000269.1:0-28640 GCF_000966955.1 Streptomyces sp. NRRL S-495 | reverse complement strand
GGCGGCGGGCAGGTCGGCCGGGGCGAAGCCCGCGTCGATCTCGCGCAGCGCGGCCTCCAGGCGCAGCCGGGAGTCCCGGCCCTCGGGCAGGCCGCGGTGGTCGGCGAGCAGGGCGGCGCCGGTGCGGGCGAGCCGTTCGGCGCGGGCGGCCGAGCTGCGCGACAGCTCCTCGGCGGCGTGGGTGAGGCTCTGGTTGGCGGCCTTCTCGATCAGGTCCCCGAGGGTGTCGCGGGCCAGCGCCTGGGTGTCGGCGGTGGGCGCGACCAGCGGCAGCACCCACAGGTCGCGCGCGGTGGCCACGGTCCGGCCGTCCAGGACGGCGGCGGCCGCGACCAGGCGCTGGGAGCGGACGGCCCGCCGGTCGCCGACGGGCACCCCGGCGGCGCGCAGCCGGCGCAGCGCGGAGGCGAGCAGCGGGGTGACGCCGTCGAGTTCGCAGTCCCGCGCGGCGGCGGCGAGCCGGTCGATCGCGCCGAGCCGGTCGTCCGGGACCGCCGGAGCGTCCCTGCGGGCCGCGGGTGGGGCGGGGACGGGGGCCGGGGCCGGTCGGCGGCCGGCCTCCAGGAGCTCCTCCAGCCGGGCGTCGGCCACCGGGTCGACGAAGACCCGGGCGAGGAAGCGGTCGGCGAAGGCGGCGAGCGCCGGGTCCTCCGGCAGCTGGTTGGCGGCGCCGACGCAGACCCGCAGCGGGCTGGCCAGGACGGTGCCGCCGCGCCGGAACACCCCCTCGTTGAGCAGGCCCAGCAGGGTGTTGAGGACGGCCGTGGAGCCGAGGAACACCTCGTCGAGGAAGGCGACGTCGGCCTCGGGCAGCATGCCGGCGGTCTCGAACTCGACCCGGCCCTCGCGCAGGCTGCGCAGGTCGACCGGGCCGAACAGCTCGTTGGGCTCGGTGAACCGGCCGAGCAGGTACTCGAAGTACCGGCCGCCGAGCTGCCCGGCCACCCGCCGCACGGCCTCCGACTTGGCGGTGCCGGGCGGTCCGACGACGAGCAGGTGCTCCCCGGCGACCGCACAGAGCGCCACCACCTCGGCGACCGTCTCCCGGTCGACCAGGCCGCGCCCGGCGGCGGCCACGACGCCCGCGATCAGCTCGGCGTCCTGGCGGAGCGCGACGGGAGGGGCCTCGGCGGGGGTGCTGGTGTCGGTCACAAGCACGGGATTCTACGGTGGCCGAACCGGCCATCACCAGCGGGTTTCCGCCGGGCCCTTACCCCTGGTCAGGACCCGGCGGAAGGCTCAGCCCGCCAGCTTCCAGAGCTGGCCTCCCCCCATGCCCCTGTCGCAGTTCCACGCGCCCAGGGGGTTGCCGGCGCCGTCGGCGGTCAGGCAGCCGCCGTTCGGGTAACCGTTCTGCATGTTGTAGACGGCCCGGATCCGGTACCAGCCGTTGCCGTACTCCTCGAACCGCCAGGACTGGTTGCTGCCGCCGTGCGCCTTCACCAGGTGCGTCTTCCACTCATTGGGGATGACGTCCAGCACCATGGCGCCGCGGAAGTCCGTCTCGAACGACCGGTGCACCGCCCCCGCCGCCCGTAGTGCTTCCTGGTTCAGCGATTGCACCGCTCACGTCAGATGCCCAGCGAGGCGCTGAGCGAGTTCCTCGGGTGTGATGGTCTCGATGCCCAGAGCCTGGGCCTTGTCGAACTTGCTGCCCGCGTTCTCTCCGGCGACGACGAGGTGAGTGCGGGCGGAGACGCTTGAGGACGGGCGTCCCCCTGCCCTGGTGATCAGTTCGGTCATCTCAGTGCGGGAGCGGTCCGCAAGGGACCCGGTCATCGCGCCGGTCACTACCACGGTCATCCCGGCCAATGGCAGCTCGGTCTCCGCCCTCCGGGCGGTCGTCTCCACGTGGGTTTCGGCATCAGCGGGAGCGGGTGGGACGAAGCCGGGCTGGTCCATGTTCACTCCTGCGGCGAGGAGTTTGTCGATGAGCGGAGCGAGGTCGGCCAGTTCCGCCACGATCACCGGGGCCTTCTCGCCGCCGATTCCGTCGACGTTCTCCAACGCGACCGCATCGGCGTCTCGGACGGCTTGCATGGAACCGAAGTACGCGGCGATGCGCAGCGACATGGAGCGGCCGGTGCCCAGCACGCCGAGGGCGCAGAAGACGCGATTGAGGGGTCTGGTCCTGGCGGCCCCGATGGCGGCCATGAGGTTGTCGGCGCTCTTGGCACCCATGCGGTCCAGGGTGAGCAGTTGGTCGCGGGTGAGGGTGAACAGGTCGGCGAAGTCCTCGATGAGTCCCTTGTCGACGAGTTGGACGATGATCTTCTCGCCGAGGCCGTCGATGTCGAGCGCGTCGCGGGCGACGGCGTACCGGATCGCCTCGGTCCGGCCGCAGGCGCGTCCCCGCTCGCAGCGCCAGCGCTCCTGGCTGCGGTCGATGTCGGCACCACAGCGCGGGCAGATTTCGGGAAGGGCGATGGGCTCCTCACTGCCGCTGCGGAGGCCGAGAACCGCGCCCTCGACGCGGGGGATGACCTCGCCGGCTCGGTAGACGATGACGTGGTCTCCGAGCATCAGGCCCCGGCGGACGATGTCGGCCGGGTTGTGCAGCGTGGCGTAGGTGATGGTGGTGCCGGCGACGTCCACCGGGTCGAGGACGGCGCGCGGGGCGATCACACCGGTGCGGCCGACGCTCCACTCCACGGCGCGCAGCACAGTGATCTTCTGGGCGGCCGGGAACTTGAAGGCGGTGGCCCAGTGCGGGGTGCGGGAGCCCGTTCCGGCCCGGATCCGGTCGGCGGGGCTGTCGGCCTTGATCACGGCCCCGTCGAGTTCGAAGTCGAGATCCGCGCGCAGCGCGCCGATCTCGCGTACCCGGTCCACGACTCGGTCCAGGGTCGCGCAGGCCGTGGTGGCGACCGGGGTGTCGACCGTGGTCCCCAGCCCGAGCGCGGCCAGGCGGGCGACGAGCTGGGTGTGGGTGAGCGCGGCGAGGGTCGGATCATCGGTGTGCTCGGGGTCGGTGAGTGCGGCGTAGGCAAGGAAGGTCTGCCCGATCCGGTAGGCCCGGTCCTTGGCACGCAGCGAGCCCGAGGAGGCGTTGCGGCGGTTGGCGAAGGCCGTGGCCCCGTGCGCGGTCCGCAGTTCGTTCGCGGCGGCGAACTGGGATTCCGTCATGAGGACTTCGCCGCGTACCTCGATCGTGACCGGTTCGGTCAGGGCCGAGGGCAGGCCGGTGATGTCGCCGATGGCGTGGGAGACGTCCTCCCCGGTCGTGCCGTCGCCCCGGGTTACGAGTTGAACCAGTTGGCCGTCGCGGTAGCGGGCGGCCAGGGCCACCCCGTCGAGCTTGGGCTCCACTGCCCAACCTGCCACTGCCGTCCCGCCCAGCCGCCGCTCCACCGAGGCGGCCCAGGCTGTCAGCTCCTCGTCCGAAAAGACGTTCCCCAGACTGAGCATCGGTACTGTGTGCTCGACGTCGCCAGTGGTCACGCCTGCTGCGACCTGCTGGGACGGGGAGTCGGCCGCGGTCTGCCCGGGGTGGGCGTCCTCCCAGGCGGTGATGCCGCGCAGAAGGCGGTCGTAGGTCTCGTCGTCCATGCCCGGTTCGCCGGAGCCGTAGTAGGCGTCGGCGGCCTTTCGCGCCTGCGCGACGGCTTCGAGGTAGGCGGTCTCATCAGCGAGGTCGACAGCGGGCGCGGCTCCGGAAGGCTTCGTCATGCTGCTCATTCTGCGGACTGGCACTGACAGTACGGCGGTGGCACCGGCGTGCTTCACCCCTGGTCTCGCATGGACGCGGTCGGGCGGGGCTCCGTCCGCCGACCTGGCGGGCCGGAGTGGCTGAGCGGCGCCGGTTCTGCTGTCCGGGGGCGTGTCGGGGAGAGCCCGAGCGCGCGACAGAAGATGTCGTTCTCGAAGCGTCGGTGCGGGTCGAACCTGCCCACGGCACGGCAGAAGTCGGGGAAGCCGTCGGTGCCGGCGGCGGGCAGCAGTTCCGGAGTGAAGTACTTGCCCCAGTGCGGCCGGCCGCCCAGGCCGTAGAGCAGGCGCTGGATGTCGTCGAACAGCGGGCGTGCGGCCGTGATCAGCCCCTCGGCGGTCATGTAGGACACGAAGCCGAAGTACGTAGCCGGAGCTGCCCGCGTGGGACTCAGGTGGCCCCGGGCCGGGCCCGTGGTGCGCAGGATGACGGGGTAGTGCAGCTTGTACGGGGAGGCGTGCAGGAGTTCCTTGAGGCCGGCGTATGCCTCGGGGACGGCGTCCAGGGGGATGGCGATCTCCATGTTCAGCTGCGGGGCCGGGATGCCGTTCTTGAAGATCTCGTGGAGCGTCCCCTTGGTGTCGGTCGCGCGGAGGAACTTCTCCAGCGTCCGGGCGGCCGGCGTCCGCCCCTGGCCGTCGCCGATGTCGGCCATCACTCGGCGGCGGGTGTGGGTCACGATGCGGTCCAGGTCGGCTGGACCTCGGTCGGCGGGGTCCACGGGCGTCCAGGCGTCGTCGTGGGCGGCCCAGGTGTGCACGACCTGGTGCTCGGTGAACCACCAGCTCTTGGCGGCCACCGAATCGCGATTCCAGGCGGCGTAGCGCTCGGGCAGCCGCTCCTCGGCGACGGTGAACCGGGTGCAGAACAGTTCGGTTGCCGGTCGGCCTCGAAGAACCAGGCCGACGACCACACCGAGGCACCCGAGGTTGAGAACGGCGGCGTCGAAGTCGGCGTCACCGGGGGTGAGCCGGTGCAGGACCCCCGTCCCGTCCATGAGCTCAATGGCGGCCACGCAGTCGGAGAAGGTGCCGCTGAACAGGCCCTGAGCGTGGGTGCCGGTGGCGAGGGCGCCGGCGGCCGTCTGGCTCGTGATCACGGGCGGGCAGGCGCTGGGCTCCAGGCCCTGGCTGTCGAACGCCCGCCACACGTCTTCGAGCAGCGTGTCTCCGGTGACGTGCAGGTACTCACCCCGCAGCTCTCCGACACCTCGGCCGGGGAGGTCGAGGAGGATGCCGCGAGTCCCGTCCGGGCACTGCAGTTGGGCCGGGTAGGTGAACCTGGTCCCGAGAACACGCACTGTTCCTTCCTCGCGCGTCAACACCGACTGCAGTTGTTCGAGGGAGGTGATGCGCGTCCAACCGCCCTGGCGGGCGATGGTGACGTTGCCGCCCCAGTTGGTGAGAGTCATAGGAGAAGTCCTCACTGGTCTTGGTCTGCACCACGGGCGGCGAGCATCCGTCGCGCCCGTGCTGGAATTCCTGTGCTCGAACTCGCCGTCGTGTCCCCACGGGTGCGGTCGCGGGCGAAAGGCGGAGGGATTTGGGCGGCGCGGACCCTTCGCGGGCCTGCGCCGCGTTCTGACCGTCCCCCTCAAGCGGGGCCGAACATGTGCTGTGCCGGCGGGTGCGGGTGGGGGCACGAGGTGAACTCGACGCCGAAGCAGCAGGCGTGTGCCTTCGTCCAGGTCCGCAGATCGGTGGTGGGTCGCCCCAAGAACCGCTGAGCGGTCCCGGCCGCCGGGGCGTCCCCCTCGGTGCTGATCCGCCCCCACAGGCCGAGGACCTGCGCTGCGGCGTCACGGCGCATCCCGTACTTGCCCAGGCTGGCCACGAAGTGCTCGTCCGTCTGGCGCGCGAACGTGATCGGCCGCGCGCAGAGCTCGCCAAGGACCGAGGCCCACTGGGCACAGGTCGCCTGCGTGTGGTGACTCATCAAGGCGCCACTCAGATCCACCGAACCAGGAGAGAGGATCTTGCGGCAGAACAGATCGGCGGCGTCGTCGCAGCTGATGTAGGAGAATGGGAGGTCAGCGTCGACAGGGAAGGTGAACGACCCCGTCTCGGCGATCGACCGGCACTGGTAGAGGATGTTCTCCAGGAACATGGGCAGTTGGACATGGTCGAACGCGATCCCTGACCTCTCCAGGAGTACTTCCAACGCCGCCGCTTCGTCGGCCATCCGGCACTGCCCCGGGGCGAACTGGATGCCCAGGCACACGATCTGCTTCACGTCGGCCTTCTGTGCCGCCCGCAGGTACATGCCGCCGATGTCGACTCGCCGGTCGATCGGGGGCACCATCAGCATGGTGTCGGTGCCGGTCAGCGCCTCCGCCAGCGAATGGGGATCTGCCGGCTCCCAGTCACGGAGCTGCACATCGATGTCGCTCACTGCGCGCCCGGCGATCCGGGCTTCGGGGATGGCCAGTCGCAGCGTCAGCTGCGGTGCGCCGGCGGCGAGTCGGCGCAGGGTGTAGTGGCCGACCTTGAAGAAGTTGCGGGTCGCCCCGAGCACGGTGACGACCTGATGGGAGTCCGTCATCGGGCGCACCAGTTCCCGCTGCTCGTGGGGTCCTTGTACAGGTCAACCGGGTTGACCGTGTTCGAGTGGTAGCCCAGCAATCGACGACTCCGGGAAGTGAGGTGTCCGGCTGCGGTGGCGGGGTCGCAGAGGTGGTCGTACGGGCGCAGCCATGCCTGTCCGAAGCGGATGATCGCGCTGCGTCGCTCCTGGGTCCGGTTGGGCAGCACGGCATGCCACATGGTGTTGCCGAAGACCACCGCGTCGCCGGGTTCCGCGTGGATGCTCAGTGCGCCCTCGGGAAGCGAGCCCTGGACGAGGGCGTGGTTCGCCATTTCCCAGTAGGCGTCGTCCTCGTGGTTCGCCGGCCACCGGTGCGAGCCCGGGATGAGCACGAGGTTGCCGCTGTCCTTCGAGCGCGTGTCGGTGAAGAACACTTGGGCCTTGAGGTGCAGAGGTCCGTTGAGCTCGTCGTACGGACGCTCCAGGTAGGGCCCGGAGTCACGGTGCCACGGCTCGTGGGCCTCCTGGTAGATCCCCCGCCGCAGCATCTCGCTGCCCAGCACCTGGAGCGACCCGTTGAGGATCAGGTGGGGGACGGACATCAGGGCTCCGCATTCGAAGAGGGTCTGGTACTCGGCGATGAGGTTCGCGGCGTCGCGCACGTGTGTCAGGGCCGGATTCGCGTTGAAGGAGCTGTGAGTCAGGTCAGGCCTGCGGTCGTCGGTGAGCCGGCGGAGGGCCGTGTCCAGCGCGCTGACGACGCTGTTGGGAACGGCACGCTTGAGGAGCACGAAGCCCAGTTCGGTGAACTGGGCGACGGCATCGTCCGGTGAAGTCGTCACAGTTGGCTGCTTTCTGCTTCGGCCTCGGGCGGCCTCGGGTCGTTGAGGGCCGTACGCAGACGCTGTGCGACCTCGTGCTTGCGGGCCGGATCGGCCAGCCGAGGGAAGACGACGATCGAATCGCCGTCGTAGCGCGGCACGACGTGGATGTGGAAGTGGAAGACGGTCTGATGGGCGGCCTGGCCGGTGGCGTGGACCAGGTTGATGCCGGATGCGCCGCAGGAGCCCTGCAGAGCGTTCGCCACCTGCTTCGCAGTCGCCATGACGCGCTGGAACGACTCTTCCGGGATGTCGAGCAGACCCTGGAAGTGCTGCTTGGGAACGACGAGGACGTGCCCGTAGGTCGCTGGGAGGTGGTCCAGGAAGCACAAGGTGTCTGCTGTCTCGGCTATGACGTGGGCTTCCACCTCGCCGCCGGCAATGCCGCAGAAGACGCAGGGGGACTCCGCGTTGCCGACCGGATCCTGTGCCGGGTAGCGAGACAACCACTGGGGGTCGAAGCTCAAGGACATGGTGTAAGGAGGCTCCTCTCCGGAGGCGTTGATCGCAGCGAAGTGGAAGCCGGGCCCGGCAGACAGCCGGGCCACGGTCGGGAACAGTGCGGCCAAGCGGCGCCGAGACCCAGCGCCCGCTTCAGCACCCGCCTCACGCCGCAGCACCCGCTCCGGGCTCGGCTGGCGTCAGTTTCCTGCGCGCCCACACCCGCTTGCCGCGTCCCTTGCCCTGGAGGCCGGCCACGCCGAAGTCGTCCGCGAACTGGCGAACCATCGCGATGCCCCGCCCGCTCGTCCCGAGCCCCGGGTGGATCTCCCGCAGTAGCAAGTCCCCACGAGGATCCGATACTTCGAGTCGGCAGTCCCCGCCGATCTCCTGAAGGTGAACGCGTACCCGATCACCCTCCGCGCAGGCGTGCACGATGGCGTTGGCGACCAGTTCGGAGCAGATCGCCACCACGTCGTCGACGCCGTCGCCCTCCCAGCCCCATTCGCGCAGGATCCGGCGCACTTCTCCGCGAGCCAGGCCCACCGACTGCAGGTAGGCCGTGAAGTCCATGTCCCACTGCCGCAAGGCCTGTCTGTTCTCGGCGTCCACGGTCAGCTCCATTCGCCCCGGGCCGCCCAGGCAGCACCCGGGTACGGCGGTCGGTCGGTCGGTTGACGGCCCCCTCGGTCGAACGCCGAACCATCGCTACGGCTGCCGGCCCGGGGACTGTGAACAGTGAAACCGTCGAACGTGACTAGGAGTAAGGTGTTGGCAACTCACAGCGGTTTAACCGGTTTAACGGTCCGTCAGGGGGCTCCGTGGGGCGCACACGCGAACCGAATCAGCACCTCGCCGCGCTCATCGCCGAGTCCGGCATGACCAACGACGCACTCGCACACGCACTCGGTCTTCTCGCAGCCCAGGCGGGCGATGCGGCCCGCCCCAACAAGTCGTCGATCTCCCAGTGGGTCCGCTACGGCAACCGGCCCTCCGGCAACATGCCGCAGTTCCTGTCCCAGGTGCTGACCCGCCGACTCAAGCGCGACATCACGCTCGCCGCCATGGGCCTGGCGCCCGAGGCCGGCGATCTCCGGGACTGGGGCTTGGATACGCTGAGCGTCCTAGCTGATCTCGGACGAATCGACGTGGACGTGGAACGCAGGCAGGCACTCCGGACGATGGCCTACTCGCTCGGAACGCTCGCAGTCCCGAGCGACTCTTGGTGGACCCAGGCGTCCCGGACAGGCGCCGCACGGGCCCTGACCGGCGGCCGGACCGTGGGTCAGGGCGACGTCGACGCGGTGCGCGACATGGCGAGCCTGTTCTCCCAGGTCGACCAGCGCCGAGGCGGCGGCCACGCCCGGACGGCCGTCGTGCAGTACCTCGCCTCCGATGTGGCCGGCTACCTTCGCGGCAGCTTCGCCGACGAGCAGGTCCGTCGCCAGATGTACTCGACCGCCGCAGAACTCGCCTACCTCGCAGGCTGGATGGCCTTCGACAGCAGCGAGCAAGCCACCGCCCAGCACTACTTCACGCTCTCGGTGAAGCTGGCGGCCGAGGCCGGCGATCCGCCGATGACCGCGCACGTCCTTCGCGCCATGGCCCACCAAGCCATCGACCTCGGATACCCCAAGCACGCTCTCGATGTCGCGGAGGCCTCCATGGCTGGTGAGCGGTATACGCTCGCCAGCCCTCGCGAGCGGGCACTGCTCGGCGTGGTGTACGCCCGGGGGCTCGCCGCGACCGGCCAGCGCAAGGCCGCCACCGCCGCCCTGTTGCAGGCCGAGCGCGACCTCTCGTCCGCCACCCCCGGTGACGACGAGCCCGGCCGGGTCTTCTTCTTCGGAGAGGCCAGCCTCGCCCACGAGACCGCCTCAGCCCTGCGGGACATAGGCGACCTGGACGGCGCGGCGCGCGAGTTCCGCCGCAGCGTCGCCACCCGGAAGGCCTCCTCGTTCGCCCGGACCCACGCCGTGACCCTCGGCTACCTGGGCACCGTTCAGGCCCGGATGAAGAACATCGATGAAGCGTGCGCGACTTGGTCCACCGCACTGGACTCTATGGAGGCCGTCCGGTCCGGCCGGACTCGGCAGACCGCCATGGACATGCGCGCCGCCCTCTCGCCTTTCAGGCAACGCGGCATCCGCACGATCAACGACGTCGACGCACGAGCCCAGGCGTACCTGGCCGCGACGGCCTGACCTCACGGGACCACCGTGGCCTCCCCCGACTTCGCCAACTCACAGGAGAAGAAAGCCATGTCAGAGCGCAAGGTATTCGAGGTCGAAGCTCTCGGGCACGTCGTAGGCGGCCGAGTCGAGCCTACCGACGACTTCTGGGGCGGCACCCGGTCCATCATCCGCCTGGACGCCGACCGCTTCACCGCCGACGCCACCAAGGGACTTGAAGACTTCTCCCACTTGGAGATCGTCTTCCGCTTCCACCTGACTGACCAGACCGACCTGAACCTCGGAGCCCGTCGGCCGCGCGACAACCCCGACTGGCCCGAGGTCGGCATCTTCGGCCACCGCAACATGCGACGCCTCAACTGGCTCGGCGTCTCCCGCTGCCGCCTGCTCAAGGTCGACGGCCTCGACCTCCACGTCGAAGACCTCGATGCCGTGGACGGCACCCCGGTGCTCGACGTCAAGCCGTGGTTCATCGACTTCGGACCACGCGGCGAGATCCACCAGGCAGCCTGGACAGGCGAGATGCTCGGTGACTACTTCGCCCCGTCCCAGCAGCCATGACCCCGGTCCACCCGGCCGGCCCCGCCCCGCCTGGCACTGCGCGAAGTCGAGCCCACAGCCGCCGGCGTTCCCGTCCGCTTCCTGTACGAGGATTGGGCGCAGGCACCGCTCGTCCAGCGCCCCGAGCTGGCCGCACGCTGGTCACGGCATAGCCGCGAACGCCTCCTGCACGTCCTCGCGCCGCTCGGTCCACCAGGCCAGGAAGCGCTCGGCGGGCAGAAACAGATGGTCGCAGGAGTGGTCGTCGCGGTCGTAGTGGAAGACCAGCTGCCAGTAGTCCGACATGCGCTTCCACCACAGCCGCTCCACCGCGTCCGCCAGGGCCGCCACCGGGATCGGCACCACGGACCGGTAGCCAGCCACGAACGCGGCCGTCCGCTCCAGGTCGAGGAAACCGTCCTCACCGCCGAACTGCACCGTGGCGGTGCGGGCGACCTCCTCGCCGAACGGGCGCACGCGAATGCGGTCCCAGTCGATCACTCCGGCGATCTTGCCGTCCCGCCACAGCACATTGCGGTGCTGCACGTCACCGTGCGTCCAGCCCACCGGACCGACCGCAATCTCCGTGCCGGGGCGCTCGCTGCCGTACTTATCGAGCAGCAACTTGCGCTCGCTCAGGGCTACGGCCGCCTCGACATCGAAGGCCGTCGGGCTCTCCAGGGCCGAGATCAGCGCAAGGAACCGCTCCGCCTCACTGCGGGCCGCCTCCACCGTGGTCACTGAGGCTCTCACCTGCTCCGGCCATGGCGGCAGCAGGTGGGCGGTCCGCTCACAGTTCAGGTTCTGGTGAATCCGACCGAGCAGGGCACCGAGATCGGTCGCCTCGTCCAGCTTGAGCGCGGTCCCCGGCCGGTGACCGCCCTCAGTCCAAGGAATCAGACAGTACCCACGCCCTGCGATCTCCACCACCGTCTCCCCGGCGAAGGCGGCGGAGGGCCGCCCGACCGGGACGCCTGCGCCGGCCAACTCCGCCAGGACCGCCAAGTTCCGGCGAGCGAGCGGCAGGGGCACGTCCATGATCCGCTTCAGCGCGTACGAGCCCCTGGCCGTGTCCAGTCGCCAGTTCCCGTTCATCAGGCCGTTGGGCAGGAAGCGACACGCCTGGATCTCACCGAGCCCGAAGGACTCGCCGAGGACCACCAGGTCCTCGGCGATCTTGCTGTAGCGCGAACCACACGCTGCGCCGTCCATCGCTTCCGTCACCCGAAGGAGGCTAGCGGAGCGCGGGCCCCGGCGAGGACGGATCGGCCCTCGCCCCCCGCTTCCGGGGTCCTGGTTCCCCGGCGTATTCAAACCTCGGGCATGCTCGCCACATCCAGCCACAACCTGGGCAACCCGATCGCCGCGATGGTGCAGGCCCGCACCGCCGCCGTGTGCGCCGACAACGCCGACCATCACACCATGCGCGCCTGGGTCCGCTCCCTGCAACGGCCGGATCCGCGACCGCGTCCTCGTCCGAGGCGCGTGGCGCATGGCGCATGGCGCGACTCGATCACCTACTCGATCCTGGAGCAGGAGCGGTCGCCGATCAGCGGGACGGGGGAGGCCGCGCAGGAAGGTGGGAACGGGAGCGACTCCGGCCCGCCCCTGTAGACACGCGCTGCACGACCGGTACACCACCCCCGCCCCGGCGTCCACGGATTGCTGACGTCCTGTAAACACGCCGCTGGTGTCCTGCTTCACGCCCGCCCCGCAACCGGGGCGGGGCCGTCGAGCAGCAGGAGAACCCAGTGAAAGACACCTCGACCCGCACCGCCCGTGTCCGCGCCCGGTCGGCGGGGGCGGTGCTCGCCGCGTGTGCGCTGTCGGTCGGCGGCCTCGCGCTGACCGCCGGGCCGGCGGACGCCGCTCCGGCAGCGGCCGCGCCGGCGGCCGTGGCCGCCGCCGCCGATCAGGTGATCACGATCCAGGACCGCCAGAACCACAACGCCCTGGCCAGCGCGGACGGCGAGGGCTCCCGGATCGTCGCCCGCACCTACCGGGACAGCTCCACCAGCTTCCGGCTCGCCGACAGGTCCAACGGGCGGATCGCCCTCACCCGCGACGTCAACGGCACCGAGCGCGTGGTCGAGATGGACACCAGGGACGGCCGGACCACCCAGTTCATCCACTGGTGGGCGGGCGACAACCAGCAGTGGACCCTGGAGAACGCCGCGGAGGGCGGCACCTATCTGCACAACGCCCGGGACAACCGCTGTCTGACCTACCACGGCCAGGACCGCGAGGTCACCGTCGAGTCCTGCGACGGCACCATGTCCCAGCGGTTCGACCTGGTGTCCGGCAGCGAGCAGCCGCCGACGCCCGCGCCCGAGCAGCGGTTCCTCCAGCGCCTCAACGAGCTGCGCGCCCGGTACGGCAAGGCACCGGTCCGCTCCAACCCGACGCTCGCCCAGGCCGCCCAGTGCAACGCGGGCCAGATGGACCAGCGCCATGTCTCGGGCCACTTCTGCGACTCGGCCGGCATCGCCAAGGGCCTCGGATACAACGTGCGGAACTGGGGCGAGATCGCCTTCTACGGCCCCACCACTGTCGACGCCGCCTTCGACGGCTGGGTGGCCTCCTCCCTGCACCTCGGGATCATGGTCGGCGACTACACCGAGGTCGGCCTCTCCCGCGTGGGCACCGCCTCCTGGAACGCCGACTTCGCCACCCGCTGACGCCCGGCGGCGACGGGCGGCGCCCGGCGGCGAGGGCCGGCCGGACCTCCGCTACAGGTTCGGCCAGCCCTCGCGGTTGGAGCAGGACTCGTAGTCGTAGCGGGTGTCGTGGTCCCACTCCTCGCCCGTCGCCGCCTCGTAGGCCTCCTCGTGGACGTACAGCAGGGACTCGCCGCTGCGGAAGGAGTGGGCGGCGAACAGCTGCGGCTCCCCGAGCACCCGCTCGTACGCGGCACGGCCGGCGGCGACCACGGCGGCGCGGGCGTAGAGGAAGCCGTCGTCGCTCAGCGGCAGCGACTGCCCGGGGTGTTCCGGGTCGACGGCCCGCTGGGTGCCGTACTCCTCGCGGTCCAGGCGGTACAGGGCTTCGGCGAAGCGTTCGCCGAAGCCGAGGATCTCCTCGATCCGGGCCCCGCCGCCCGGACCCGCCCGCCCGGCCGGCCCGCTCAGACGTCCCGGCGCCGGACGGCCGTCACCGCGAGCAGCACGGACCCCACCGCCCACCCCGCGTAGGCGAGCCACGAGCCCGCCACCGTCGCCGGGTGGGGCGGGAGCAGCACGTTCGTCAGGTCGACCCAGGACAGCCGCCGCCACGCCGTGAGCGGCATGGCGTGCGTGATCGCCGCCGACCAGGCGTGGTTCTCGTTGAACGAGGCGGGCAGCAGGAAGAGCACCAGGACACCGGCGACCACGCTCGCCGCCGCGTGCCGGATCAGTGTCCCCAGGCCGAAGCCGATCAGCGCGCAGACCGGTGCCAGCAGCGCGGCGGCCGCGACGACGCGCAGCGCGCCGGGCTCGGCGATCGACACCCCGGCGTGGCGGCGGCTCAGCAGGGCCTGCGCCGCCCAGAAGGAGGCGCCGGCGGCGAGCGTGCCGAGGCCGAGCATGGCCGTCGCCAGCACTCCGGCCTTGGCCAGCAGCACCGCCCGGCGGTCCGGGACGGCGGAGAAGGTGGTGCGGATCATGCCGCTGCTGTACTCGGCGACTACCACCGCGGCACCGACCCCGACCGCGAGCAGCATCAGGAGGTCCACGGCCGCCAGGGTGAACGAGGCGTTCAGCGCCGCACCGGCCCTCCCGGACCCCGGCGGCGGGCCGCCGGGCTCGGTGTTCAGATAGGTGTGGCGTGCGGCGTTGAGGTTGACGGCGACGAGGACCAGCAGCCCGGTCCCGAGTACCCAGGGCATGGAGCGCAGCGACCAGAACCTGATCCACTCGGCGGCGTACAGGTCCCGGAAGCGGGGCCGGGGACCGTCCGCGGCGGCGGCGCCGGCAGCGGGACCGGTGGTGGTCGGAACGGTGGCGGTCGGAACGGTGGTGGTCATCGCGGTCCTCCGGCGGAGTGGTCGGCGTGGTCGGCGGTGAGGGCCATGAACGCCTCCTCCAGGGAGGCCGTACGGGCGGTCAGTTCGAGCAGCGGGACCCGGTGGTCGAGGGCGAGCTCGCCGATCCGGGCCGGGTCCAGGCCGGTCACCAGGAGCGTGCCGGCGTCGTCTCCCGGCCTTACCTCGCCACCGGCCGCCCGCAGGGCGTCCGCCAGTGGCCCGGGCCCGGCGGTCCGGACGGTGACGCCCGGTGCGCCCGCGCCCTGCCCGGCGCCGCGAGCGGCGAAGTCCGCGAGGCTCTCGTCCGCGATCAGTCGGCCGCGGCCGACCACGACCAGGCGGTCAGCGGTGTGCTCCATCTCGCTCATCAGATGGCTGGAGACGAACACCGTCCGCCCCTCCGCGGCCAGCTTCCGGAACAACTCGCGCACCCAGCGCACGCCCTCCGGGTCCAGCCCGTTCAGCGGCTCGTCGAACAGCAGCACCGGCGGGTCCCCCAGGCCGCTGCGGCCGCCGTGGACGTCGCCGGCGTCGAGCAGCGCGCCGACGTGCCGCAGGCCGCGCGGCAGCTCCCGGAACGGACGCCCGCCCACGGTGGCGGCGCCGGAGGTCGGCGCGTCCAGGCCGAGGATCATTCGCAGGGTGGTGCTCTTCCCGGCGCCGTTCGGGCCCAGGAACCCGGTGACCAGGCCCGGGCGGACGGTGAAGGTGAGCTCGTCGACGGCGGTGGTGCGGCCGTAACGCTTCGTCAGTCGGTGGACTTCGATCATGTGCTCCACACTGCCGCCGGGCCGCCCACCGGCACATCCGACCAGGGAGGACACCTCGGCGACTCCCGCTGTCACCCCTGGTCGTACACCCCCGGTCCGATGCCCGCGGTCCGCCCCGCCTCGTACGATCGGCGCATGTCCGAGACGCTCGCGCCCCCGCCGACCCTCCCGCCCCGCCTCCGGCGGGTACCGCCCGGCGCCTGGACCGCGCTCGCGTGGTGCCTCTCGCTGCTCTCGCCCACCCTCGGGGATGCCGGCAGTCCGCCCCGCGGGACCACCACCGACGCCACGAACCCCGGCCACCCGCCGGCCGTCCACCAGGACTGGTCGACCGCGGCGTTCACCACCCCGGTCGCCCTCCTCGCCGCCGCCCTGGTGCGCCGCCGGCCCCGCACGGCCGTCGCACTGCTGCTGGCCGCCACCGTGGCGCAGACCGAGGCCTGGCGCTGGGAAATCCAACTGCCGCCGACCGCGCTGCTCGCGGTGGTCACCGCCCTCTGCCTGGTCACCGCCGCCGAACCCCGCCGGACCTCGCGCGCGGCCCTGGCCATGGTGCTGGGCGTGCTGACCCTGCATCTGCTCCTCGCGCCCGCGCTCGGCGGCGGCCTGCTGCTCACCGGCACCCGGATCGGCGCCAATGACGCGGGCGTCCTGATCGCCGTCATCGCCTGGCTGGTGGGCCGCTCGGTCCACCAGTCCCGGGAGCACGCCGAGGCGTTGAGCGCCCGGGCGGCGGCGCAGGCGGTCACCGCCGAACGGCTGCGGATCGCCCGCGAGATGCACGACACCGTGGCGCACAGCATCGGCATCGTCGCCCTCCAGGCGGGCGCGGCCCGCCGGGTCCTCGACACCCGGCCGGACCGGGCCCGCGAGGCCCTCGCCGAGATCGAGACCGCCGGCCGGGAGACCCTGGCCGGGCTGCGCCGGATGCTCGGCGCGCTCCGCCGGGCCGACGACGCCGACGACCCCGGGACCGACGGCTCCGCCCTCCCGGCCCACACCCCGCCCGGCCTGGCCGACCTCGACCGGCTGGCCGCCGCGACCACCGCCGCCGGCGTGCGGGTCGACCTCCGGTGGCAGGGCGAACGGCACCAACTGCCGCCCGAGGTCGACCTGGCGGCCTTCCGGATCGTCCAGGAGTCGCTGGCCAATGTGGTCCGCCACGCCGGCACCCCCTCCTGTCGGGTCACCGTCGACCACCGGCGGCCCGCCGAACTCGGCCTCGACATCAGCGACCGCGGCCGCGGCCGTGGCACCTCCCCCGCCGGCTACGGGCTGGTGGGCCTCCGGGAGCGGGTCGCGCTGCTGCACGGCGACTTCACCGCCGCGCCGCGCCCCGACGGTGGTTTCCGGGTCACCGCCCGCCTGCCGCTGAAGGGATCCGCCCGATGACACCCGCACCACCCACCGCCCCGGCCGCCCCCGTCGTCCGCGTAGTCCTCGCCGACGACCAGCCCCTCGTCCGGGCCGCCCTGGAGATGGTCATCACCGAGGCCGAGGACCTGGAGGTGGTCGGCGAGGCCGGGAACGGCGCCGAGGCGGTCCGTCTCGCCGAGGAACTGCGCCCCGACGTCGTGGTGATGGACATCCGGATGCCCGTGCTCGACGGCATCGAGGCCACCCGCCGGGTCACCGCCGGCCCTTCCCCGGCCCGGGTCGTCGTCCTCACCACCTTCGACGAGGACGAGAACGTCTACGCCGCCCTGCACGCCGGTGCCTCCGGATTCCTCGTCAAGGACATGGCCCTGGACGACATCCTGGACGCGATCCGGGTGGTCGCCGCCGGCGAGGCGCTGCTCTCCCCGAGCGTCACCCGCCGCCTCATCGCCGAGTTCACCGCCCGCCCTGCCCCGGGCCCGGCCGCCGCACCCGCGTCGGAGTCCGTACCCGCGCCCGCGCCCGCAGGGGCCGACCGCCTCGCCGCCATCACCGACCGGGAACGCGAGATCCTCACCCTCGTCGGCCGGGGCCTCGCCAATCCCGAGATCGCCACCGAACTCGTCCTCAGCCCCGCCACGGTCAAGACCTACATCACCCGCCTCCTCACCAAGCTCGCCGCCCGCGACCGCGTCCAACTCGTCATCCTCGCCTACGAGTCCGGACTGGTCCCGCTGACCGCCGGCGCCCCGAAGGACCGGCGGTGACAGCGGGTCGGACCCCGGCCGCGGAAGCCGCGGAAGCTGCGGGGGCTCAGTTCACGGCGTGGGTCACGCAGTGGACGGAGTCGTAGTCCCGGAGCGAGACGTTGACCCGGGTCGATACTCACGGGGGCCGGGACGCGAGGATTCCAGGGTGCGCTCCGTCAGACCGATCGGATTTCGGCTCGACACCGCCGAAGCGGTCTCGCATGCCGTCCATGAACGCTACGAGCGCGCGCACGGGCAGTCGAGCTCGGCCGCGAAAAAGGGCGCCCCGGGCAACTGCCTTCCTTGCACGCGGATTTCGGCACCCGGGTGGACAATGAAAGCCGGAGTTCCCGTCCCGGCCGCCGGAGCCGCCGGAGTGTCCGGCCAGCCGATGGTGCGGCACGGGCCGGTGGCGTGCGCCCCCGCCCGGATGCTCCGAACGTGCGGCCGGGCGCACCGAGATCCGAACGGGCGGCCGGGCACACCGAGAAAGGAACGACCATGTCGGCCACAGCACTGGAACTGGGGGAGATCGTCCAGGTCGAGGTACGGGACGCGGCGGGGGTGGTGACGGACTTCTCGCACGACTACGCGGTCGATGCCAGCCGCCTGCTGCGGATTCCCTCGCTGAACATGATCCTCGCCGAGGGCAAGCCACTGACGCCGGACCTGCGGGCCGAGATCGAGAACCGGTTCGTGACGGACGGCATCCTCACCATCGTCACCGTCAATCTCGGGATGCGGGGCGACCGGGTGGACCTGGAGAACACCATCCAACCGGGGGACAAGCTCTTCGTGCGGATGCTCAATCCCGACGGCACCATCGACGCGAGTTCCGGCTCGTTCCCGGTGGACGCCTCGGGCAGCATCAACATGCCCTTCCTGGGCGGGGTCCTCGTCCGCGACAACCGCTTCTTCGAGGCGGAGCACCAGATCGAGCAGGGGTTGCTGGACGGCCAGATCTTCCAGCAACCGCTGGTCAACGTGACCCGCGTGGAGCTCTTCTGAGCCTGCCCTCCCAGGTCCGAGGGCGCAAAGAATCTCACGGAAGGTATTGGAGCACCCGCAGGCTCGGGAATAGAGTGGGTCACATACCCGACAACTTGCCCTGCCGTGAGCTCTTTCCCGCAGGTCGACCCCGCTCTTGAGGAGATGGGTCCGGCACGTACTGGCCAATTGCCGTCGGCCCGGAACCGGCGCTTCATCAGATCGGCGACCGATTTCCCGGGGGCGATGCGGCATTCCGCGGTCCGATCGGTGGCACAGCGGCGACACAGCGGTGGCAGAGCGCCACCGGCACGCTGTTCCCGGATCGATCACAATCCGTGGCCCGGGCCGTGAATTGTCACTGCCCGTGATATTTCCCGGCCATTCTTCCGGACCCGCCGTGAGGAGTCCGCCATGCCCCAGCTGAATCCCTTCCCCCACGACGGCGAGGGCGGACTCGGTCCGTCCGCCTCGGCCAAGGGCTGGCACCAGGGGTACATCGCCGCGGTGAGCTCGCCGTCCGAACTGCCCCGGACCCCGTCGGCGCGCAGCACCGAGTTCATGGACGCGTTCGACCTGGGCGCGGCGGCGGGCCGGGCGGACGGCCTGGCCGAGGGCTGGCGCTGGCGGTACTTCGGCGAGGACGCGCGGACCGGTGCCGACACCGGGCAGGGGCCGCAGCCGGCGCGGAGCCCCGTCGAGCCGGTGAACGCCGGGGAGGGCGGGCCGGCGAGGGCGGGCTACCCGCTGGCCTGGCACTGCGTGGGCGCGGCGGCGCTGCGGGTGGTACTGGAGCAGTTCGCCCCCGGCTCCGACCGGGACTTCCCCGGCCTGCGCCTCGACCGGGTGTGCGCCGACAAGGGCGTCGGCCATCTCTACCTGCCGGTCCGGCTGGTTCCCGGTGACCCTCCGGCCGAGCCGACCGGCGACCCGCTCGGCGATCAGGGGTTCTGGCACGGCACAGCCACCGACACGCTCGCCGACGCCGCCGCCGAGGGTCCGGACGGGCCGGACGGGCCCGACGCACCGGAGACCCGGGCGCCGACCTTCCTCGGCCTGGTCCGCTACCGGCCCGCCGGGGAGCACGATTTCTGGGACCTGCTGCCGGCCGGCGGCCGTATGCCGCCGACGCGCGGCTGACGAGGAGCGAGGTGTGCCATGGGCGGCATTCCGGGGCTCGACCTGGAGAAGCTGGCGGACGGTAATCTCCCGGACACGCTGAAGATCGACCTGCCGTTACCCCCCGTGCAGCTGCGCGGCCAGCTGGACCGCAAGGGCTTCACCGAGTTCTCGGGGGTGCTGAGCGCGGCGATGCCGGTCACCACGGTGACGGCCTTCGGTCAGATCTCGCTGGGCCGGCCGCCGGCGTTCATCGTGCTGATGGGCGCGACCTTCCCCGAGCCCGGACTGCAGATCGGGCTGGGCTTCGCGGTCAGCGGCATCGGCGGGGTGGTGGGGGTCAACAAGGCGGTCGACCGGGACACGCTGCTGGCCTGCATCGCCGACGGCACCGCCGGTGAACTGCTGTTCCCGCCCGACCCGGTGGAGGCCGCGGTGCGGGTGATCCCCCGCCTGGCGTCGCTGTTCCCGACCGTTCCGGGGCGGCTCGTGGTCGGGCCGATGTTCCGGATCTCCTGGGGCGGCCGGATGGTCGACCTGTCGGCGGCCGTGGTGGCCGAGCTGCCCGATCCGGTGCGGCTGTCGATCCTCGGCATCCTGCGGGTGATGGTGCCCGACCCGGCGGCGCCGGTCATCGAGCTGAAGGCGACCTTCGCGGGCCAGTACGACACGGCCGAGCCCAGCGCCTTCCTGATGGCCTCCCTGACGGGTTCGCGGATGGCGGGCATCCCGCTCGACGGTGACGTCCTGGTGCTCAGCCGGGGCGGGGACGACCCGCTCTTCGTGCTCAGCGCGGGCGGCTTCCACCCGGCGTTCCCGGTCCCGCGCGGGGTGCCGAAGCTGCACCGGCTGGCGATGGACCTCTCCCCCACGCCGTGGCTGCAGCTGCGCTGCGAGTCGTACTTCGCGGTGACCAGCAACACCGTCCAGTTCGGGGCGAAGCTGTCCCTGGTCGCCGAGATCGCGGACTGCGGTCTGCGCGGGCAGTTCGCCCTGGACGTGCTGATCCAGTTCAAGCCGACGATGTCGTTCACCGCGTCGATGCGCGGCGCGCTGTCGGTCGAGGTGTTCGGCGAGACCCTGCTGGGCATCGCGTTCGAGCTGATCCTGGAGGGGCCCACCCCCTGGCACGCGGTCGGCCGGGGCCGGATCAAGCTGTTCCTGTTCAAGGTGTCGTTCAACTTCGACCTGAGCTGGGGCGGCGGGCCGCCGCCGCTGCCCGCCTCCACCGTCAACCTCGGCGACGAGCTGGTCAAGGCCTTCGCACAGCCCTCGGCGTGGAGCGTGCTGCCGCCGTCCGCCGCCGACCGCAGCCCGGTGCGGCTCGCCCCGTTCGCGAACCGGCTGCTGGCCGAGGGACGGCGGGTGCACCCGCACGGCCGGCTGGCGGCCCGCCAGCACGTGCTGCCGCTCGGGGTGGACATCGCGCGGTTCGGGCACGCCGCGGTCGACCCGCCGGAGCGGTGGGACATCGTCGAGCCCCGGCTCGGTGACGAGGACTCCCGCGAGGGCTCGGTCTCCGACTCCTTCGCGCCCGGGCAGTTCCTGGACCTGACCGAGGACCAGCAGCTGAGCACCGATGCCTACGCCCAGTACCGCTCGGGCGTCAGGTTCGCCCCCGACCTCTCGGGGCCCGACGACTCGGCCTTCGTCGGGGTGGAGCTCGGCTGGGAGACCAAGATCGTCCAGGATCCGGTGCCGATGCGTTCGCACATCCGGCGCATGATCCGCTCCCACGCCCATGTCTCCGCCGAGCAGGTGGCCGCCGCCGCCTCGATCCGCGACGCCCACTGGTGGCAGACCGCCGGGCCGGCGCTCCGGGTGGCGGCGGAGCAACCGCTCGCGGCGGTGTCCAGCTGGTCGATGACGCAGCTCATGGTCGCGGCCGCGCCGCCCGCCGGCGACGCCGGGATGCCGAACGCCGAACTGCGCGGCCTGCTGGGCGGCCGGGGCGGGGTCCGGGTGGTGGAGGCCTGGGAGGCGAGACTCCGATGAGCGGCGACGACCTGGAGTTCGCGTCGTACCTGCAGAGCCCGGTGGCCGCGTCGATCCCCCACACCGCCACCAACCTCGAACCCGACCTGGCGCCCACCCTCACCCTGACCGGGCCGCGGGACCGGCGGCTGCCGGTGCAGGGCCGGGGCCTGCGGATGCTCGGCCCCGAGGGCGTGGTGGGCCTGGACACCCGGCACATCCTGCGCGTCGAACCGGTGCCCGGCAGCACCGACGTGGAGCCCAACTACCTGCCCTTCGTGGAGTTCGACCTGCCCGAGCTGCCCTGGCTGTTCACCCCGGCCAGGGCCACCGACGGACACCTGCGGCCCTGGCTGCAGCTGATCGTGGTGGAGGCCGCCGGGCACGCCGTCCAGCCGGGCAACCCGCTGCCCTTCGTCGATGTCGAGATCGGCCTGCTGCCGCCGCTCGACGACGCCTGGCAGTGGGCGCACATCCAGCGGCCGGCCGGACAGCGGGGGCCGATGATCTCCCGGCTGCTCTGCCCGCGCCGGCTCCAGGGCAACCTCGACTACCTGGCCTGCCTGGTGCCGTCCTTCCAGGGCGGGGTGACCGCCGGGCTCACCGGCGGCTTCGCCGAGATCGACCAGCCGGGCGACGCCTGGCCGTTCCCCGGCCAGGGCGTCTTCCGGCTGCCCGTCTACCACTCCTGGGGCTTCCGCACCGGCGAGGAGGGCGACTTCGAGCAACTGGCGACGGCCGTGGTGCCGCTGCGGCCGGAGGAGGCCGGACTGCTGGGCGGGCGGACCGTCGACGTCACCCGGCCCTGGCTGCACGGCGATCCGCTCGCCTCCGGCGACCCGGCGGCCGGCCGGCAGACCATCACCGTCCAGGGCGTCCTCACCCTGTTCGACCCGCCGCCGGGCACGGTCACCCAGGCCGCCCTCGACGACTTCAGGACCAGGGTCGCGGCGCACATCGACCGCGGCACCGAGACCGAACTCGCGCCGCCGCTGTACGGCGGCCACCCGGTGGTCGCCCGGTCCGTCGAACCGGGCGCGACGGGCTGGCTGGCCGAGCTCAACCTCGACCCGGAGTACCGGATCGCGGCCGCCCTGGGCGCCGACTGGGTGCGGGAGAACCAGGAGTTCCTGATGGCCCGGGCCTGGGACCAGCTGGGCGCCGTCCGGGAGGCCAACCGCAAGCTGCAGGAGACCGTCTTCTGCACCGCGGTCGCCGACTCGCTGTACCGGCGCCACCTGCAGACCCTCTCCCCCGGCGAGCTGATGGCGGTGGCCGCGCCGGTCGGCGACCGGGTCCGCACCGACAGCGGACTGCCGCTGCGGACCGAGGTCGCGGTCAGCCCGGCCCCGACCGCGCTGGCCGACTCCGCCTACCACCGGCTGCTGCGCCGGCGCGGGCCGCTCGCCCGCCGGGCCTCCCTCGACGGCGACAGCCTGGCCCGGCGCACGATGACCGGCGCGCTGCTGCCCCCGCTGGCCGTGCCGCTGGTGACCCGGCCGGGCACCTCGCCCACCGTCGAGGTCGCGGCCGGCGACGCGTTCGCGGAACGCGTCGACGGCGCCCTCCACTCCGCCGCCACCCGGCACACCACCGGGATGCTGCGCACGATGGCCGCGGTCGCCCCCGCCGCGCTCGCCAACGGCTTCACGGACCAGGCCGGGGCGATCACCTCGCTGCTCGCCCCCTCGATCGGGCGGATGGCGGGCGAACAGGAGGGATTCGCCGCGGACTCCATGACCGCGGACGACCTGCTCATGTCGGAGCAGCTGTTCGACTCCGGGACGGTCGAGCCGCTCGTCGGCGACCTCACCGGCATGACGGAGTCGCTCCCGGACGGCTTCGGCATGACGCTCTCCGCCCCGTTCACCGTCCTGGCCGGCCAGGAGTCGATGACCGACGACCCCGGCAGCCAACTGCTGCAGTACGGGGTGCCGATCGACCCGGACGCCTACAAGGAGCGGCTGGTCGGCGCGCTCGACCCGACGCCGCTGCTGGCCGCCCGGCTGGAGGACCGGATCACCGTGACCGGCGAGTCGCTGGTCGCGCTGCCCGAGCAGATCACCGACCCGGTGATGGTCTGCCCGGACTTCCCCGCCGCGATGGCGCTCGCGATCAAGGAGAGCGAACCCGACTGGTTCCTGCCCGGCATCGCCGCCGTCCCGGACGACCGGGCCGTCCTGCTCAAGGCCAACGGCCCGTTCATCGCCGCCTTCATGGTCGGCGCCAACGACGAGCTCAACCGGGAGATGCGCTGGCGCGAGTACCCCACCGACCTGCGCGGCAGCCCGTTCACCCACTTCTGGCCGCGCCCCGACGGCCTCGCCGACATCCCGCCGGTGCACGGCTGGGCCCCCGACGGCGCCCTCGGCAGCCACCTCGCCATGGACGCCAACGACCTGGACGTGCTGCTGATCCGCGGCCGGCTGGTGCACCGCTACCCCGGCATGATCGTGGCCGCCGTCCCGCCGGCCGCCGTCCAGGACCCCCTGCTCGCCCCGGACACCTGGGTGGCGCCCCTCATGGTGCTGCCCATGGACGAGCACACCTGCGCCTACGCCTTCCAGCTGCCCCCCGGCGAGGACATCCACAACTGGTGGATCGTGCTCGCCGAGAACGGCCGACGGCTGCGGTTCGGCTACGACACCGCGCCCGGCACGGGCGCCGGCATGAAGACCTGGGACGACCTCAACTGGGACCGCGTCCTGGTCAACGGGTTCGCCTCGCTCGGCCGGATGCCGGCCGACCCGCCGGTCTCCGAGCAGGAGCACCCCCGCACCGACGGGCGGAGCTGGAACTCCGCCGACGTCGCCCGGGTCACCCTGCAACGGCCGTTCCGTCTGCTCCGCACCGCCCGCAGCCTGATGGGAGAAGCCCCGTGACCAGCGAGATCGCCGCCGCGCACCGCGCCGTCAGCGACGCCCGGGTCGCCCTCGACTGGTCGAGGACCGGACTCGCCGGCTACGAGAAACGGGTACTCGCCCAGGAGACCGGGCTCGAGGCCGAACACCTGGCCGCCACCCAGGAGGTGGACGCCGCCCAGACCCGCTACCAACAGGCCCGTGAGGCCTACCGGGACCTGGCGACCGCCGAGCCGCCGCTCTGGTCCGAGGACGGCTCCGACCCGCTGGTGCTCCTCCCGTTACGGCTGGAGACGGTGTACCGGGGCCTCGGTGGCCCCGAACCGCAGCTGTGGATCCGGGCCTACCCCGACGACATCCACGTCGACTCCCACGAGACCGGCCTCACCGCCGAGGAGCGCGCCGCCACCGAGGCCTACTGGGTGGAGGTCTGGACCGCCGGGCCGAACGAGGAGGGCCGCGCGGCCGCCTGGAGCACCCTCGTCGCGGCCATCGGCCCCGGCCGGGCCGCCTGGGCCGTCCGCGCCCTGCGCCCGCAGGGCCCCCGCCCCGACACCGAGACCCCGCCGGACGAGATCGTGGCCTCCCCGGAGCCCTGGGTCGCCGAACCGACCGTCGTCGACAGCACGTTCACCCGCGCCGCGCACAGCTACGTCCTGCCCGACCGGCTGGTGTTCTCCGGCTACGAGACCACCGGTGACGGCCAGATCGGCCTTCTCTGGCGCCAGGAGGGCGAGCCGATCGCCGCGACACTGGAGGTCGGCCCGGCCCCCGGCAAGCCGGTGCCACCGCGCTGGCTCGGCGACTTCGACGAGGCCGTCCGGGTCGGCATGGGCGTCCGGGTACCGCTGACCGGACTGCGCACCGACTTCAGCCTGGTCACCGTCACCGGCGTGCGCGGCGGCGGCTCCGCCGACACCGCGCAGCTGCTCACCACCCTGTTGGAGGCCCACCGCTGCACCGACGGCCTCGCCGTCCTGCCCACCGGCACCCCCACCAACAACACCGACGCCACCCGCTCGGCCTGGCACCCGCGCACCCCGCCCGAGCCGCCGGACCGCGTCGACGAGCAGCAGGCCGCCCTCGCCCCCGGCAGCACCCAGGCGGCGGCACGGGCCGCGACCGCGCTCGGCGGGACCGCCGCCGCCGTGCTCGCCGAGGCCACCGACGGACTCGCCGACGACGAGCACCAACTGCTGACCCTGCTCCAGACCGCGGCCGGCGCCTTCTCCGCCGCCTCCAGCAACTGGCGCACCCTGGAGGGCACCACCCTGCCCGACCTCACCTTCCTGGTCTCGCACTACATCCACCACGTCCGCGGCCGGGGCCTGCTGCCGACGCTGCGGGTCGGCAACCAGCCGTACGGGCTGCTGCCTGTCACCTCGCTCGACCTGTGGCACGGCAGCGAGGTGGACCTGCGGATCCTCAACCACATCTCCGGCTTCCGGACCCTGGTCGAGTCGCAGGCCTTCCGCTCCCCCGGCGTCGGCGCCGGCGGCGACCCGGACCAGGTGATCAACGACCTGCTGCACCGCCTGCCCGCCTCCCGGCGCCTTCGGTACATGCAGCAGGACATCGTGAACGCGCCGTTCGAGCCGCCGCCGGACACCCCGATCGGGTCCGTTCCGCACGACAGCCTGTTCACCTGGGCGCTGCCGCCCTCCCCGGACTTCGTCCCCTTCCCGGTGGAGTTCTTGTGCGACCAGCGGCCGACCCCCGAGATGGTGGAACTCGCCCGGGCCCGACCGGTCCGCTTCATGTGGGGCTTCTGGCAGCAGGCGCTCGCGCAGCTCGCCACGGGGCAGGGGGCCTCGCCGGAGCTCCTCGCCGGGATGCTGGCCCTGTCCTCCTCCACGGAGGCGATCAGCACCGGCCGGCTGGGGCTCTTCTACCACTACGCCACCAACCTGATGTTCACCTACGGCTTCCACGTGGAGGAATTCCTCCGGGCCGGCACGCCGGTGCCCGCCCCCGGGGTCGGGCTCAAGAACGGCGAGCTCGTCACCGCGGCCGGCTTCGCGCCGCAGTTCCTCGACTGGCTCTCGCTCGCGTTCGAGCAGCTCGCCGCCGCGGAGGACCTGTCGCTCATCACCCCGCCGCCGCCCGGCCCGTCCGAGCCGCCCCTGCCCGAGGGCTCGGACCTGCCGTACGCCGACACGCCGCGCCTGGAGCTGCTGCTGTGCGAGGCGCTGGACACCCAGACCCACCGGCTGGACGCGTGGATGTCCTCGGTCGCCCACGCCCGCCTCGCCAAGACCCGGGCCACCCGCCCCGACGGCACCCACCTGGGGGCGTACGGCTGGGTGGCCGACCTCCACCCGCGCCCGGAGTCGCTGCCGCCGGAGGAGCCGCTCCCCGGTGACGAACCGGGGCCCCCGGCCGGGGAGGGCATCGGGGAGCCGGCCGAGCCGCCCGGGGCCGATGACTCCGGCGAGCCGCAGACCAACGACGGCTACCTCCTCGCCCCGTCCCTGCACCACGCCGTCACCGCCGCCGTACTGCGCTCCGGCTGGCTCAGCCACACCGACCGCCAGGCCTTCGCCGTCGACCTCAGCGCCGCCCGGGTCCGCCGCGCGCTCGCCGTCGTCGACGGCGTCCGCTCCGGCCAGAGCCTCGGCGCCCTGCTCGGCTACCGGTTCGAACGCGGCCTGCACGACAACGGGCTCGACGCCCTCGTCGCACCCGTCCGGGACGCCTTCCCGACGCCCCGCCTGGTCGACCCGAGCGTTCCCGGCAGCGACGAGGCCAGGACCGCGATCGCGGCCCGCGACGTCGTCGACGGACTGGCCCTGCTGGCCGACTGGCGCGCCCACGGCGAGCAGTTGCAGGACATCCTCGGCAACCTTCCCCCCGAGGACCTGCCCCTGCTCGACGGGGCCACCACGCTGATGCTGGAACTGGCGGACACCCTCGACGCGGTCGGCGACCTGCTGCTCGCCGAGAGCGTGCACCAGCTGGTCGCCGGAAGCCCGCTGCGGGCCGCGTCCTCGGCCGACGGCATCACCCGCGGCGACCGCCTGCCGCAGGACTTCGAGGTGGTCCGCACCCCGCGCGCCGCCACCGCCCTGACCCACCGGGTCGCCGTACTCACGCCCGCCGGACCCGTTCCCGGCTGGGACGCGACCCGGCCGCTCGCCCAACTGGAGCCCGCCGTCGAGCGCTGGTGCGAGGCCCGGCTCGGCGACCCCGGCGGCTGGCGGTTCGACTTCGGCGACCCGGCCGCACCGCTCACCCTCACCCTCGCCGACCTCGGCGTCTGCGCGCTCGACGTGGTCCTCGGCGCCGGGCCGCCCGGCAGCCGCGACGCCGACCCCGCCCAGCAGGACACCGCCCTCGCCCGCCGACTGCTGCGCCAGGCCGCCACTCGCGCCGGCGCCGCGACCACCCCGCCCGTCACGGCGAACGGCGCCGCGCGGTTCGCCGAACTGCGGCTGCTCTGCAACGCGCTGGCGGGCGTGCTCGCCGGCGCCGAACCGCTGCTCACCTCCCACCTCGACCAGAGGAGCGGCGACGACTGGGCCGGCGCCGACCTGACCGGCTTCGCCACCCGGGTGGAGAACTGGCACAACGCCACCACCAGCGCCGTCGCCAATCTGGTCGAACAGGTGAAGGTGCTGCCGGGCCTCGCCGACACGGTCTCCCGCACCCTGGACAGCCTCGCCGATCTCGGGATCACCTCCGCCTACAGCCTCGGCCCGCCGACCGACGAGGCCGGGATCGCGGAGCTGCGGAAGCAGGCCGCCACAGTCCTCAACCGCTTCGCCGCCAACCCGCTCGCCCCGCTGCCCGGCCCCCCGCCGGAAGAGCCGGCCGCGGCGCTCGGCTGGATCACCGCCGTCACCGCCGCGGTGTCCTCGGCACTCGCCGGCACCCTGCCCGTCCTGGCCGAACTGCGGCTCGGCGGCACCCCGGCGGGCGACGCGCTCACCGCCGGGCCGCCGGAGGGCGCGGACGAGGACGGCACCGGCAACTGGCTGGTGCAGATGGAACGCGTCCGGCCGAACGTCCGCGCCCTCGACGACGCGCTCGCCGCCGCGGAGGTCCTGGCCGACACCCCGCCCTGCGGCACGACCGTCGTCCAACTCCCCACCGGACAGCCCTGGATCGCCCGCGGCCCGGCCCCCGTACCGTCCAGGACCAGGCCCGCCGCCCGCCACAGCGCGCTGCTGCGCACCGACGGCGCCCCCGATCCGGACCACGTCGCGGGACTCCTGATCGACTCCTGGACCGAGTCCGTCCCCGAACCGCCCCCCGCTCCCCCCGCCGACGCCCCACCGCCCGAGGGCGACGCCGAGCCCTCCGTCGAGGAGCTGGGCGGACTGGCCTTCCACTACAACCAGCCCGACGCCCGCGCCCCGCAGGCCCTGCTGGTCGCGGTGCCGCCCGACCCGCTGCGCGGCTGGCGGATGGAGGACGTGCACGCGATCGTCGAGGAGACCTACGCCGTCGCCCGGATCCGCAGCCTGGACCTCAACGACCTCACCGAGCTGCGCGGGCTGCTGCCCGTCCAGACC
>NZ_JZWY01000268.1:0-1690 GCF_000966955.1 Streptomyces sp. NRRL S-495 | reverse complement strand
GACCAAGACCCCGCCGCACCAGCTGGCCTGATCGCTCGCCCCGGGAGCCCGTCGAGCGCGGAAAGCCCGTCAGGAGGAACCATGCCGACGATGTTCCGGTACGAGCCGGTACCCCGTGACATCGGCGTCGAGGAGGCGCTGGCGGCCCGGATCGGCGACGCCGCCCATCTGCTCGCCCGTCAGTACGCCTTCGGCGAGTTCGCCGGCGACGACGCCGCCTCGCCGGTCGACGTCGCACTCGCGCAGGAGATCCATCTGCTGGACGGCTGGCGGCCCGGCAGCTCCGGGACCGAGGGCGGGGGCGCAGGCGGGGGCGGGGGCGAGGGTGACGGCGAGGGCGACTGGCTGCCGTACCGGCCGGGCCGGATGGTGCTGGAGGAACTCGTCGAGCAGGAGCCCGAGTCCGGACCCGACGCCCGGCTGACGCTGGCCGCCGGCCTGCGCTGGCGCCGCGAACTCGCCTCGGCCGGCCTCGCCGCGCTGCTGCCCGCGTTCGCCAGCACCTGCCCCTGCGCCGTCGACGGGCCGCTCGCGCCCGCCCCGCTCGGCGCCGCCGTCCGGAGCCGGCTGCCGGACCCCGTCGCGCTGGTGCCGTGGCTGGCCAGGCTGGTGGACCGGGACGAGACCGCGGCGAAGGAGTTCGGCGCGGCCGCCCCCGACCAGGAGGCCCTGGCCGGCGCGGCAGAGCGCTGGCTGCACTGGTGGGCACCGCGCGTGGCGGACGGGGCGCCCGACGAACCCGTAGCGCCCCCGCCCCCTGCCGGCTGGAACCCCAACCGGCTCGAATACGCCTTCGCGGTGCGCTCCTCCACCGTCCCCGAGCTGGAACTGCGGGCCCAGGAGTACCCGGGCGGCCACCTGGACTGGTGGGCCGTCGACGCCCCGCCCGCCCACATCCCGGTCACCGAGGCCGCCGTGACGCACGAACAGCGCGCGATCGTCCCCACCCCGGCGATCTTCGGCGGCATGCCCGCCTCCCGCTACTGGGAGATGGAGGACGCCAGGATCAACTTCGGCGCCGTGGACACCAGCCCCGCCGACCTCGGACGGCTGCTGCTGATCGCCTTCACCACGGTGTACGGGAACGATTGGTTCTGCTGCCCGCTGCCGAGCCCGGTGGGCTCGCTCAGCCGGGTCGTGCACTGCTCGGTCACGGACGTCTTCGGCGGCGCGACGGTGCTCGCCCACGCCTCCCTGGAGGACCCGGACTGGAACCTCTTCGGCCTCGGCGAGGACCGCGGCGGCATCGCCATGGGCGGCGGCGGCGGGGACGGTACCGAACCACCGCCCTCCCCCTGGTTCTACCGGGCCGCCTCCCTGCCCGCCGGACTGGAGAGCCCGCCCGCCGAGTCCGTGCTGCTGCTGCGCGACGAGGCGGCGAACCTCGCCTGGGCTGTCGAGGAGACCGTCGGCGACCTGGCCGGGGAGCCGCTGGACCGCTACGCCCGCTGGGTGGCGACCCTCCCGCCCCGGCCGACCGCCGAACCCGGCGACCCGCCCGCCGACCGGTACCTGCTCGCCACCGAGGTCCCGGGCCACTGGTACCCGCTGGTGCCCCAGCCGGTCGACCCGGACGCCCCGGAGCAGATCCGGCTGCTGCTCGCCGGTCTGGTCCGCGACGAGAACACCCCTGCGCGGCCGCTCGGCCGGCTGCTCGGGGAGCAGCAGTGGCTGTTCGAGGAGGAGGTCC
>NZ_JZWY01000267.1:0-18494 GCF_000966955.1 Streptomyces sp. NRRL S-495 | reverse complement strand
AGGTCCCGCGCTCCGGCGTCCGGGTGGAGCGCAGCCGCCAGTACACCCGCTGGCACGACGGCTCCGCCCACGCCTGGTCGGCCCGGCGCAAGGTCAGCGGCACCGGCTCGGGCTCCAGCGGGCTGCGCTACGACGTCCTGGAGCCCCCGCCCGGTCGGGCCCCCGTACCGCCGCCCGAACCGGAGCCCGCGCCGCCGGCGCCTCCCGAGGGGTGAGCCGTGCACGACGGCGTCCCCGAGGAGACCGTCGCCGCCCTGGCCAGCCGACTGGGCGCCCGCGGCGTGACCCGCTTCCCCTGAGCCGGCTACCTGCTGCCCGCTACCTGCTACCTGCTACCTGCTACCTGCTACCGTGACCGGCCTTTCCCTCGACCGGCGCTACGCCGGAGCGGCCCGCGGCCCGGCCCCTCCCTTCCGGAAGGCCCGCGACGAGAAGCGCCGCCAGGCTCGCCGCCGCCCCGACTCCGACCACGGCCGGCCAGCCGCCGCGCGCCCAGGCGACCGAACCCACGAGGGAGCCGAGGGCGATGCCCAGGAACCGGAGGGTGAACCAGCAGGTGTTGAGGCGGCTGTGCAGCGCCGGGTCGAGAGTGAAGAGGACCCCCTGACAGACCACCTGGTTGCCCCAGGTGCCGATGTCGAGGACCACGACCCCGACCGTCAGCCAGAGGATCCCGCTCCCGCCGGGCAGCAGCAGTGCCCAGGCCGCGGCGGTGACGGCGATCGAGGCGGCCACGGCCCGGCGGCGGCCGAAGCCCCGGCGGCGGCCGAAGCGGTCCGCCAGCCGCCCGGCGGCGGTGGAGGCGAGGGCGCCGGCCACGGCGACCAGGCCGAACAGGCCGACGACGGTGGAGCCGTAGTGGTAGCGCTGTTCGAGGAGGAAGGTCAGGGCGGTCCAGAAGGCACCGAAGGAGACGCCGACCAGGCCGCCGGAGACGGTGATCCGGCGGACGAGCGGGCGGGTCGCGAAGAGCCGCGGCACCGAGGCCAGCAGCTCGCGGTACGGCGTGGCCCGGGCGGCCCGGGTGGTGGGCGGGCCGGTGGGCAGTGCCCGTCGAAGGACCAGGGTCAGCATCAGGGTGAGCGCGCAGGAGCACCCGAACACGGCGCGCCAGCCCACCGCTTCGGCGAGGGCGCCGGAGTACGTCCGGGAGGCCAGCACCCCGACCAGCAGACCGGCCTGGACGGTGCCGACGGTCCGCCCGGGGTGCCGGCCGCCGGCCAGTGCGACGGCCAGCGGCGCCACCAGCTGCGGGACCGGGGACAGCAGGCCGAGCGCGAAGGCCGCGACCACCAGCAGACCAGCCGTCGGGGCGAGCGCAGAGGCGGCCAGGGCGCAGGCCGACGCCGCGCACAGTCCCAGGATCAGCCGGCGCCGGTCCCGGCTGTCGCCGAGCGGGACGAGGACGGCGATGCCCGTTGCGTAGCCGATCTGGGTGGCGGTGGGCACGGCGCCGAGCGTCGCGGGCGGAACGTGCAGCGCGGCGGCGGCGCTGCCCAGCAGCGGCTGGCCGAGGTAGACGTTGGCGGCGGTCAGGGCACTGGTCGCGGCGAGCAGCACGGTGGCCCGTCTCGGCGACAGTCGCGGGTCACTCGTTCCACGGTCGTTTTCGATCACGAAAAGAGACGCTACGGAGACCCGCCCGTGGCAGGCTTTCGCCGATCTGCCGTCCACTGTCGAGAGTGCGCCAATGCATGGCAAGAGCGAGAACCGAGACGACTACCAGCACGTGCCGCGTCCGCTGGCGGCGATGGCCCGCGACCTGCCCGACGGCCACCACATCCCCCCGCACCACCACCGTCGGGCCCAGCTGATCTACGGCACCAGCGGGGCGATCACCGTCGTCACCGACCGGGGGACGTGGGTGGTACCGGCCACCCGGGGCGTCTGGGTCCCGGCCGGTGTCGTGCACGCGATGACCTGTACCGGTCCGGTGCGGATGCGCACGCTGTACCTCGAACCCGGCGCCGCGGCCGGCCTGCCCGAGGCTCCGACCGTCGTCGCGGTGCCGCCGCTGCTGCGCGAACTCATCGACGCCGCCACCCGCATCCCGCTCGACTATCGGGTCGACGGCCGCGACGGCCGCCTCGTCGACCTGCTGCTCCACGAACTCGCACCGCAGCCCGTCCCCGCCCTGCACCTGCCGGTCCCGACCGACCCGGCCCTGGCCGGACTGTGCGCGGCCGTCCGCGCCGACCCGGGCGCACGCTGGACGACCCCGGCCGCCGCCGCCCACGCCCACCTCAGCCCGCGCAGCCTCCAACGCAGGTTCCCGGCCGCGACCGGAATGACCCTCACCCACTGGGTCCAGCAGGCCCGGCTGATCCACGCCGTCACCCTGCTGGCCGCGAACACTCCGGTCACCGCCGTCGCCTCCGCCCTCGGCTACGCCACGCCGAGCGCCTTCACCGCGATGTTCCATCGCTCCCTGGGCGTCCCCCCGAGCAGCTGGTTCGCACCGGCACCGGGACACCCGCCGACATCTGAAGGCACCTGACAGCACCCCCGGCGCGCCCCGCGCGGGGCCGGGCCGAACGCGGTAGTAATGAGGACCGGGGGACGGTGCTCAGTGACACCCGGAGGCCGCACATGCCCACGGACCAGCAACTCCGCGACCTTCGTTCGGAGTTGACCCTTCCCGGCGAGGAACCACCCGCCCTGGTAAAGAAGTTCGCGACCGGACAGGGACAACTCGGCACACTCGCCGTCCTCGCCGCGCAGCAGCAACGGATCATCACCTCCGACCGCCGCAGCCTCCTCCTGCTCGCCACCCGCTGCGCGGACGTACCCCTGGGCGCCTGGTTCGCCGGTCTCGCGGACGGGGAGAGCGCGGCCCTGCGCACCCTGCCCGCCCTCGCCGCCGCCTGCGGAGCGACGGACACCGCCGCAGAACCACTGCCCGGCTGCCAGGCCTACCCCTCCTACCTCGCCTGGCTCGCCCTCAACGGCCACCCACCCGCTGTGGCAGTCGCCCTGGTCGCCAACTTCACGGCCTGGGGCGGCTACTGCGCGACACTCGCCGGGGCACTGCGACGCTTCCACGGCTTCGACGAGGAGGCCTGCGCCTTCTTCGACTTCTTCGCCCAACCGCCGACCGCACTGGAACGCTCGGCCGCCGACGCCCTCGACCCGACCGGCCTCACCGACCCGGACCTGGATGCCGCCCGCGAGTACGGCCGCCTGCTCCAGGCCTACGAAGGGTTGTTCTGGAGCACCCTCGCCGAACTCCCCTGAGGCGACCGGCCCTACCGGTGCCGCAGCTCGATCACCCGTCGACCGCCAGCTCGACGGGCCCGCAGCGGGCCTCCGCAGCCTTCAGTGCCGCTGCGGCATCGGGAGGGAACTCGCCCATGCTCTCACTGCCTTCCACTCGCTGGGACCGGACCGACGCACCGACTACGGCGACACCTGGCGAACGGCCCGCTTCAGCAGCACCTCGCGGTGGACAACCTCCGTGGAGCTTCCGACTTTCTCGACGTAGCGGTTCGCACTCACCGCCTCCCAGCCCTGCGAGCCCAGAGCGTTCAACTCCGAAAGATCCACGTGCCAGCCATTCACCCTCACATCGATGATCTTGTACTCCCAGCTCGCTCCCACAGCTTTCCCTTCGTCCTGACGGTGGCGTCCTCGGCCGATGGTGGCATGCGCACTCGTAGGCACGCCGGGAGTTCAGCAAGCTGTTCGGGCACCCCGTTCCGCCCAAATGGCATACCCGACAGGCGATCCCTGGCAGCGTGGTGAGCTCGGTTCTCCTTCGCCAGGAGCTCACGCCGCCGGCGGGTGAGGATAAGAACCTCGGCGTGGTGGACGCGACGGTCGATCACCACGGCCGCGACGATGTCGCCGGAGAAGGTCTCTCCCAGCGCCCGAAGGGCAGCTTCGAGGGCCGATCTGCCGTTATAAAAGCAGGAGACCGACGGGTAGGCCCGTGACGGCGTCGGGGTCCGGCCCGGTGAGGGTCACCGGGCCGGACCTACCAAGGGCTGTTGGTCAGGCCCTGCCAGTGCGGCTTGCCGCTGACCATGCGGCACACTCGCCATCCTCGCCGCGCAGCAGCAACCAGGCGAGTCACTACACTCACGCCGCACTGGAACTGGCGAGCCGGACCGGGTCGGGCTTCATCGGGAGGAAGTTGGAGGCCGTCAAGAACCGCCTCATCCCTCTGATGACCGACAGCCGGGCCTCCGCGCTGCACCAGCAGATCTCGGCGCTCGACGGCGCCGTCTGACGAAGGAGTGACGCAATGTCCGATGGACGGATCTTCCGTGAAGCGTGGATCGCGGGTGTGTCGAAGCACTACCCGGGCGAGCCGAAGGCCGGATACGTCGCCTCTTGGGACGAGACGCCCGCATGGGAACGAGAGAGTGCCACGGCCGTGTTCGGCCAGGTCCGCGACTTCATCAGGGTGAGCGGCGGGAACACGTCCAAGCTCACCCGGGAGCAGAAGGGGCGCTTCGTCGCGACGTGCTGGATCGCTCAGATCCACAAACACATCGAGGACCCGAAGCCTGGCTATGTGGCCGACTGGGCGGATCTTCCGTCCTGGCAGCAGGAGACCGATGCGGACATCTTCGAGGCCATCGAGCGCGCCGGATCCTGATCCGGGGCCGGACGGCGTCGGGGTCCGGCCCGGTGGGGATCACCGGGCCGGACCTGTCAAGGCTGTTGGTCAGGCCTGCCAGTGGGGCTTGCCGCTGACCATGCGGCAGGTGATCACGCGGCCGCCGGCCTCGTGGGTGGTGCGGCCGAGGTCGGCGTCGCGGCAGAACTGGCCGGCCTTGTAGCAGTTGCCCGCGTTGGACTTGATCTCGCAGTCACCGGCGGCGGCCGCGGGCTTGGTCTCGGCCGGCGTCGGGTCGGTGGGCGGCTGGGCGGTGGTCGCCTTGGGCTGGGGGGCGGCCTTGCTGGGCGACGGCTGGGCCTTGGGCGGGGCGGTGGTCGGGACAACCGGGGCAACCGGCGCGGGCTCGGCGGCCGGCTTGGTCGCTCCGGGTACGACGGCGGTCGGCGCGGGCGCCGGGGGCGGCGTCTGGACCGGTGCGGCCGCAGGGGTGGTGACGGCCGGGGCGGCCGCCGGCGGGGTGGTGACCGCAGCCGGGGCCGCCGGGGTGGTGACCGCGACGGTGGCGGTGTCGGCCGCCGTCGGGTCACAACCCGTCAGGGCGAGACCGACCGTGAAGACGAGTCCGGCGACAGCGGCCAGGCCGCGACGACCGCCGCGCATCCGTGAAGGCATGGACGTGAACGCTCCGTTCCACTTGAAAGAGGATCGTGAGTCAATCAGTCCCGTCATACGGTCTGTACATACTTCAAACACTTGTAAGCAGATCGAGACCTGGCGATCACGCAGCGTCGATCAACCGGTCGGCCCGATCACGCACCGCCGAACCCGAGCACCTGCTTTCAGGCCTTCTTGACCACGCTCGACTTGAGCTGCATCGCGCCGAAGCCCTCGATCCGGCAGTCGATGTCATGGCCGTCGACGCCGTCGACCAGGCGGATGTTGCGCACCTTGGTGCCCGCCTTGATGCCCGAGGCGCTGCCCTTGACCTTGAGCGCCTTGACGACGGTCACCGTGTCGCCGTCGCTGAGCACATTGCCGACCGAGTCCTTCACCACTCGCTCGCCGGCCCCGTCGGCCGAGCCCTCGCCGGCGGCCTCGCCCGGTGCCCACTCGTGGCCGCACTCCGGGCAGACCATGAGGCCGTTCATCTCATAGGTGTACTCGCCGGCGCACTGCGGACACGGGGGAAGGTTCTCGCTCATACGTTCAGGATAACGGCGCCGCCGAGGGCCCCGACCGGCGCATCCGCCCAGGTCGGCGGCCCTCCTGGCGACAAAAGGAGGGCCCGCTCAGTCCGTCGGCGACGAGAGGCGCTCGAAGACCTCGGGGCGGGCGAGGTCGAGCGCCGTGGCGACAGCACCCAGCAGGACCGCCTCCTCGCCGAGGCGGCTGGCCGCGAGCGTGGGCCGCATCGGCGTGAGGCGGTGCAGGGCCTGGCCGAGCGGTTCGAGCAGGAGGTCCGCGCTGCCGCCGATGCCGCCGCCGAGCACGATCAGGTCCGGGTCGAGCACGGCGGACACCACGGCGAGGGCGTAGGCGAGCTGACCGGCCGTGCGGTGCACGGCGGTGGCGGCGAGCGGGTCCCCGGCGCGGGCCTCGTCGAAGACCTGCTTGGCCGTCAACGGCCCCGTCATGCCGAGGTCCAGCGCCGTCCGGACGACCGCCTCCGCCGCGGCGACCTGCTCGACGGTGCCGCCCGGGGTGCCGTCGGGGTCCGGCGGGAGCGGGACCATGCCCACCTCGCCGAGCGCTCCGTGGGCGCCGAGCAGCGGCTCCCCGTCCTTGACCACGCCGACGCCGAGGCCCGTCCCTGCTACCAGGTAGGCGAACATCCGGCTGCCGCTCCCCCGCCCGGCGCCCAGGGTGTACTCGCCCAGCGCGGCCAGGTTGGCGTCGTTGCCGACGGTGATCGTGGTCTCCAGCCCGGCCGCGATCCGGTCGAACAGCCCGGGTCTGCCCCAGCCCGGCAGGCTGGTGGCGTACCGGACGCCGCGCCGCTCCTCGTCCCAGACACCCGGGGTGGCGATCACCGCGTGCACGATGTCGGCCGCCGCGACCCCGGCCTCGGCGGTGGTCTCCCGGGCCGCGGCCACCACGGCGTCGGCCACCGCGTTCGCCGTCCGCCCCTTGTTCGGGATGTCGCGGCGGGCCACGATGTCCCCGGCGAGGTCGGCGACGGCGACCCGCAGCCGGGCCCGGCCGATGTCGACGCCGAGCACGTGCCCGGCGAGCGGGTCGGGCTCGTACAGGACGGCGGTCCGCCCGCGCTCGGGGACGAAGCGCCCGGCCTCGCGGGCCAGCCCGGCCTGTTCGAGGGCCGCCAGCGCGGCGGATACGGTGGGCTTGGACAGACCGGTGTCACGGGCGAGCTGGGCCCGCGAGGACGGGCCGCCGAGGCGCAGCCGTTCGAGCAGCAGCCACTCGTTGTTGCTGCGCAGCCGCTGCCGGTTCCACGGCTGCGCCGGCGTGGGGCCCGGCGGAACTGTGGTCGGCAGGTCGCGGCTCATCAAGTCCTCCGGTCCGGTTGCTTCTCCCGGGCACGACACGCCCTGGGCACCAGCCAGTATGACCCGTTGTCACACCGCCCACCGGGGGGGTTCCCGTCCGGGAGCCGCGCCGACGGAACGCACCGGAGGGAGCAGAGGACGGGGAATGCGCGGCCGGAGCGGTGGAGACGTCACGCTCCTCTTGCCACTCTCAACTTATAACGCAAGGGGGGCCTTGCCGCAAGGCCCCGGTCCTACCGCACAATCAACGACCTAAGCCCCGAACGATCCCCCCTTGGAGTTTTGCTCAGTGCACCAGCCTCAGTCGGAACAACGGATCGGAACCGCTGCCATGACCACCCCCACCACCAGCGTGTTCGACCTTCCCGACCGTCTCGCCGCCAAGGCGGACCCGGCCCTGGTCGGCCCGGACGAGCGGCACTTCGCGGCCGTCGCGGAGAGCCTGGAGCGGACGATCGCCGAGGCCTCCGACAGTCTCGACGCCGCCCGCCGCGCACCCGGCGGCGCCGGCCGGGCCGCGATGGACCGGGACCTCGAGGTCCACCGGCTGACCGGCCGCCTGCGCGCCCTGCGCCGCTTCGGGCTGGACCTGTGCCTGGGGCGGATCGTCCCGGCGGACGGCACCGAGCCGGTGTACATCGGGCGCCTCGGCCTGACCGACCCCGAGGGCCGCCGACTGCTGATCGACTGGCGCTCGCCCGCCGCCGAACCGTTCTTCGCCGCGACCCACGCCGACCCGATGGGCCTGGCCAGCCGCCGCCGCTACCGCTGGACCGGCGGGCGGATCACCGACTACTGGGACGAGGTGTTCGCCGCCGAGGGGCTGGAGGGGCACGCCGCCCTGGACGACCAGTCGGCGTTCATCGCCACGCTGGGCGGCAGCCGTTCGGCGAAGATGCGGGACGTGCTGGCCACCATCCAGGCCGACCAGGACGCCATCGTCCGGGCCGGCTCGCGCGGCGCGCTGGTCGTCGACGGCGGCCCCGGCACAGGCAAGACCGTGGTCGCGCTGCACCGCTCCGCCTACCTGCTCTACTCCGACCCGCGCCTCGGGCACCGGCGCGGCGGGCTGCTGTTCGTCGGCCCGCACCAGCCCTACCTGGACTACGTCGCCGACGTGCTGCCCAGCCTGGGCGAGGAGGGGGTGCGGACCTGCACCGTGCGGGACCTGGTCGCCGAGGGCGCCCGCGCGGCGGCCGAGTCCGACCCTGAGGTGGCCCGGCTGAAGGCCTCGGCGGACATGGTGCGGGCGGTGGAGCAGGCCGTACGGATCTACGAGGAGCCGCCCACCGAGGGCATGACGGTCTCGACCGACTGGGCGGACCTCCGCCTGGACCCCGACGACTGGGCCGAGGCCTTCGCGGCCCCCGACCCGGGCACCCCGCACAACGAGGCGCGCGAGCAGGTGTGGGCGGAGCTGGCGGAGATCCTGCTGACCAAGCTGCGCGGCGGCGAGGACATCCCGGTCGAGCTGTTCCTGCGCTCGCTGCGGCGGGACCGGGAGCTGGTCGAGGCGCTGCACCGGGCCTGGCCGCTGCTGGAGGCCGCCGACGTGGTCGGCGACCTGTGGACGGTGCCCGCCTACCTGCGGCTGTGCGCCCCCTGGCTCGCCCCCGAGGAGGTCCGCCGGCTGCAGCGGGCCGAGCCGCAGGCCTGGACGGTGTCGGACCTGCCGATCCTGGACGCGGCCCGGCAGCGGCTCGGCGACCCGGCGGACGCCCGCCGCAAGCGCCGGGAGCAGATCGCCCTGGCCGAGGAGCGCGACCGGATGGCCGATGTCATCACCGCCATCATCGACTCCGACCACGACGGCGAGGGGGCCGTCGCCATGCTGCGCGGCCAGGACCTCAGGGACACCCTGGTCGACGGCAGCTCCCTGCCCGCCGCCGACCCGGACCGGCTGGCCGGGCCGTTCGCCCACATCGTGGTGGACGAGGCGCAGGAACTGACCGACGCCGAGTGGCAGATGCTGCTGCAGCGCTGCCCGTCCCGGAGCTTCACCATCGTCGGCGACCGGGCCCAGGCCCGGGAGGGCTTCACCGAGTCCTGGCAGGAGCGGCTGGCCCGGATCGGTCTCGACCGCGCCCAGGTGGCCTCGCTGAGCGTCAACTACCGCACGCCGGAGGAGGTCATGGCGGAGGCCGAGCCGGTGATCCGGGCCGCCCTGCCGGACGCCAACGTGCCCACCTCGGTGCGCAGCAGCGGGGTGCCCGTCACCCGCGGCCCGCTCGCCGATCTGGACGGTGTGCTGGCCGACTGGCTGGAGGCGCACGCCGAGGGCACGGCCTGCGTCATCGGCGACGCGGCCTTCGCGGCGGAGTTCGGCGCGACCTGCCGCGAGGAGTTCCGGGCCGGCGGCCGGATCCGGGCGCTCACGCCGCGGCTGGCGAAGGGGCTGGAGTTCGACCTGGTCGTGCTGGTCGACCCGGCGGGCTTCGGCGAGGGCGTCGGCGGCGCGGTGGACCGCTATGTCGCGATGACCCGGGCGACCCGGCAGCTGGTCGTGCTCACCGGGGCCTGATCGGTGCGCGCCCCGGCGGCGGCGGTGACGACGGGACGTCGCCGCCGCCGTCGCCCGGGGCCGGAACCGTTGCGGCAGGGCTCGGGCTCAAGCTCGGGCTCGGCTCGGGCTCGGGCTCGGCTCGGGCTCAGGCCACCCAGCCGGCCGTGATCCCCTGGACCGCGGACCCGTCCAGGTCCGCGAGCTTCGCCCCGACGAAGGCGCGGGCCCGGTCCGAGGTCTGGACGCGGAACGGCGGCCGCTCGGCGGTGAGCGCGGTGACGATGCTCGCCGCGGCCCCCTCCGCGCTCTGCGCCTGGTCGAAGGCCGTCCGGGTACGGGCCGCGTAGGCGTCCAGGGCGGGCGCGTACGGACCGGCGGCGGCCAGCAGGGCCGGCAGGTCGATGCCCTGGCTGGCGACGAACTCGCTGGCCACCGCGCCCGGTTCGACGACCGTGACGGTGACGCCGACGGTCGCGGCGACCGGGGCGAGCGACTCCATGAAGCCCTCGACGGCGAACTTGGCCGCGCAGTAGGCCTCGTTGAAGGGCTGGCCGACCACGCCGCCGACGCTGGTCACGGTGACGACCCGGCCGCCGCTCGCCCGCAGGTGCGGCAGCGCGGCCCGGGTCACCTCGACCACGCCGAAGAAGTTGACCTCCATCACCTCGCGGACGGGGGCGAGTCCGTCCTGCTCGACGGTGCCGACCCGGCCGGAGCCCGCGTTGTTGACCACGGCGTCGAGCCGGCCGTGCCGGGCGACGACCTCCGCCAGGCACGCGCCCACGGAGCCGGCGTCGGTGACGTCGAGCTCGGCGATTTCGATCCGGTCCGCGACGCCGGCCGCCTCGGCGGCCCCGGTCAGCGGGCCGGAGCGGCCGGTGTCGCGCATGGTGGCGACGACGCGGAGGCCGGCGCCGGCCGCGGCGACCGCGGCGGCCAGGCCGATGCCGCTGGAGGTACCGGTGATGAGAACGATCCGGTCGCTGGCGGTCATGGGGACTCCTTGCCTTGCCGGAGCCGGGCCGTCGAAACGGCCGCGCCCCGGAGCGGGGATTTGTGTGCGTGCACACACACCATAGCAGGATGTGTGCACGCACACGCAAAAAGGTAGGCTTCCCGGTATGTCGCAGCGCACCGACCTCACCCTGGGTGACCTCACCGCCCGCGACCACGCCTTCTACGGCCTGGTCTGGGCGGGCACGACCCTGAGCGCCCGGGTCGACCAGGCCCTCGCCCGGGCCCACGACCTGCCGCTCTCCTGGTTCGAGGTGATGCTCTGGCTGCGGGGCCAGGCCGAACCGGTCGCCGCCTCCGACCTGGGCGCCAAGACCCTGCTCAGCCGCAGCCAGGTCTCCCGGGTCGCCGACGCCCTCCAGGCGCGCGGCCTGATCGAGCGCGCCCCCTCCCCCACCGACGCCCGCTCGGTGCGGATCGCGCTCACCCCCGAGGGGCGGCGGCTGTTCGCCGAGGCCGACGCCACCCGCCGGGCGGCGCTCGCCGAGGTCTTCGACGACCGCCTCGACGACGGCGACATCGCCGCGCTGGAGGCCGTCTGGGCCAAGCTCAAGCGACCCGCCGGCGCCTGACCGGCCGGGCGCGGACCGCCACCCCCGCACCGCCCCACGCCCCGATACCGGAATCCCACCGACCGGTCAAGGATGCGCGAGTCCCTGGGCGAGCCGCGCCGCGGAGCGTGATCATGGACCTATGCGGTCCCGGTACGACGACGGAGGAGACGGCGGCACCCCCACGAACGCGGACACCACCGCGCTCACGGCGGCGGCCGCGGCGCTCTCCGGGAGCGACCCGGACACTACCGACAGCAACAGCCCCGACCTCCTGCGTGAGCTGCTCGACGTCCTGCCGACCGGCGTCGCCCTGCTCGACCCGGAACTGCGCTGGTCGTACCTGAACGCGGCCTTCGCCACCGTCACCGGTCTGCGGCGGGCCGATCTGCTGGGCCGCCCGGCCCCGGACACCGCCTTCGCCGACGCCGTCGGCACGCTGCGCCGGGTCCTGGACGACGGCCGCGACCGCGAGCGCGTCACCGGCGGCCCCGACGGCCCGGGCGCGCCCGTCCCGGTGGGCCTGCGGGTCCGCTACCGGCCGCTCACCGCCGACGGCCGCGTCATCGGCGTGATCGTCGCCGTCCTGGACGATCCCGATCCGGTCCAGGAGCTGCGCCACGAACTCATCCGGGCCCGGACCAGGCTCGCCCTCCTGGAGGCCGCCGCCGAGCGGATCGGCACCACCCTCGACATCGACACCACCGGCGCCGAACTCGCCGCGTTCGCCGTACCCCGGCTGGCCGAGCTCGCCACCGTCGACGTCCTGCCGCCGGACACCGCCGTCCGACCCGGCGGGGCACCCGGCCTGCGCTTCCACCGGGCCGGGCTGGCCGCCGCGGCCGCGCTGCGCCCGGAGGTCGGCGCGCTGGCCCGCCCGGGCGAGTCGGTGCGCCACCGGGAGGGGTCGGTGGCGGCCCGCGCCCTGGCCTCCGGGGTCGCCGTGCTGCTCGCCCCGCGCAGCACCGAGGAACTCGCCGCGGCGGCGCCCGATCCGCACACCGCGGCCGTCTTCCGCACCGCCGGGGTCACCTCGCTGCTGGTGCTGCCGCTCACCGCACGCGGCGAGCTGGTCGGCCTGCTGACCCTGGCCCGCACCGCCGCCTCCCCCGGCTTCGGCCCGGACGACGCGGTGCTGGTCGGCGACCTCGCCGCCCGGGCCGCGACCGGCATCGACAACGCCCGCCGCTACAGCCGCTCCCAGGGCATCGCCCTCGACCTCCAGCGCGCCCTGCTCAGCGAACCGGGCAACCCGCACCAGAACCTCGAACTCGCCTCCCGCTACCTGCCGTCCGGCAGCAGCTCGGTGGTCGGCGGCGACTGGTACGAGACCGTCCGGCTGCCGTTCGGACGGACCCTGCTGGTCATGGGCGACGTGATGGGCCACGGCGTCGAGGCCGCCGTCGACATGAGCAACTACCGCTCCACCCTGCGCGACGTCGCGGGCATGGACCTGCCGCCGCACCGGATCCTGCGCCAGCTGGACACCGTCATCGCCGCCAACGAGTCCGCCCGCCCCGCGACCTGCCTGCTCGCGCTCGCCGACCCCGGCCGGGGCCGGTGGACCTTCTCCTGCGCCGGCCACCTCCCGCCCGCCCTGGTCGCGCCCGGCCGGCCCACCGAACTGCTGCGGATCCCGACCGGCCCGCCGCTCGGCACCGGCTTCGGCGGCTACGAACAGGCCACCCGGGCCCTGCTGCCCGGCGAGACCCTGCTGCTGTACACGGACGGGCTGGTGGAGCGGCGCGGCGAGGACATCGATGTCTCGCTGGCCCGGCTGGCCGCCCTGCGCCTGCCCGTCACCGGCCCGCTGGACGACCTGCTCGACGCCGCCCTGCACGCCCTCGGCCCGGCCTCCGGGCACCCGGCGGAGGACGACATCGCCGTCCTGGCGGCCCGACCGAGGCTCCGGCCGCCGCCCCGGGCGTAGCGGCGCGGGGCGACGGGCGCGCGGGGCGGCGGGTGGCAGGTGGCGGGCGCGCGGGTGGGTGGAAGGCTTGGGCTCAGAGCTTGCCCAGGGCCTGCTCCAGGTCGGCCCAGAGGTCCTCGGGGTGCTCGATGCCGACGGCGAGCCGAACGGTGCCCGGGCCGATGCCCGCGGCGGCCAACTCCTCGTCCGAGAGCTGGCGGTGCGACGTGCTGGCCGGGTGCATGACCAGGGTGTGCACCCCGCCGAGCGAGGGCGCGAGCGAGGCGATGCGGAGTGCGCCGACGAAGGCACCCGCGGCCTCGCGCCCGCCGGCCAGGTCGACGGCGAACACCCCGCCCTGGCCCTCCGGCAGCAGCCGGCGGGCCAGCTCGTGGTCCGGGTGGCCCGGCAGTCCCGGGTGGTGCACCGTGGTGACCGCCGGGTGGGCGGCGAGCCGGCCGGCCAGGTCGAGCGCGGACTCGCAGTGGCGACGCATCCGCAGGCCCAGGGTCTGCATCCCGCGCAGGGTCAGCCAGGCGGCGAACGGGTCCAGGGAAGCGCCGAGTTCGACAGCGTGCTCCCAGACCCGGTGGTGCAGCGCGGCGTCGGCGAAGACGGCGACCCCGGCCAGCACGTCGGAGTGGCCGCCCAGGTACTTGGTGGCCGAGTGGACCACGACGTCCGCGCCGTGCTCGATCGGGCGGCAGAGCAGCGGGGTGGTGAAGGTGTTGTCCACCACGCTCAGCACCCCGGCCTCCCGGGCGACACCGATCAGGGCGGGCAGGTCGGTGACCCGCGCGGTCGGATTGGAGACCGTCTCCAGGTACAGCAGCCGGGTGGTGGGCCGCAGGGCGGCGCGGACCTCCTCCGGGTCGTCGCCCCGGACGTGGGTGACCTCCACGCCCCAGCGCGCGGCCAGGTCGGCCAGGGCCGCGAAGGTGCCGCCGTACAGGCTCTTCTGGGCGATCACATGGTCCCCGGAGCGGAGCAGGGCGAGCAGCACGGTGTTGATCGCGCCCATCCCGGAGGAGGCGGCCAGCGCGCCGCTGCCGCCCTCCAGCCCGGCCACCGCGTGCTCCAGCGAACGGACCGTCGGATTGCCCAGCCGGTTGTAGAGGAAGGCCCGGTCGGGCCCCCCGAAGGCCTCCGCCAGCGCGTCGCCGTCGGGGAACGCGAAGACGTGGCCCTGATGGATCGGCACGCCCAGCGGCCGGCTTCCGACCACCTCCTCGACGGGCGGGTGGACGATCCGGCTCTCGGGACGCAGCCCGTGGTGGAAGTCGCTCATCCCCCCATCCTGGACGCGTCGGCCGCCACCGGGCCAGGGCCAATCCCACCCGGGTGGCCCGGATTCCCGGCCGCCGGGCCCGGGTCACCGGTCGGTTCGGGTCCCCGGCCGATGCGGACCCCTGGTCGGCCCGGAACCCTGGTCGCCGGGTGCCCGCCGCCCGGCCGTCCCTCCGCACCCCTGTCGCGGAGGGACGGCCGGGTCCCGGGGCACCCGGCGACCGGGCCCCGACGGTCACCGGATCAGAGGTGACGGCCGAGGAAGTCCCGGATCAGCGCGGCGATTTCCGGGCCGTGCGTCTCCAGGGCGAAGTGCCCGGCGTCGAGCAGGTGGATCTCGGCGTCCGGGAGGTCGCGGGCGAAGGCCTCGGCCCCGGCCGGGCCGAAGATCTCGTCGTTCCGGCCCCAGGCGACCAGGGTCGGCGGCCGGTGCGTCCGGAAGTACTCCTGGAAGTGCGGGTAGCCGTCCAGGTTGAACTGGTAGTCCCAGAACAGCTGGAGCTGCACCTCCCGGTTGCCCGGGCGGTCCAGCCCGGCCTGGTCGAGCGTCCAGGTGTCCGGGGAGAGCCACCGTGGGTGTACTGCCAGCGGGTGGCGGACGCGGTGAGCAGCTCGCGCACGGCGGGCTCGTGGGTGGCACGGTCCCCGGCGTGGGCGAACAGCACGTCCCAGAACGGGGTGAAGCCCTCCGTGTAGGCGTTGCCGCTCTGGCTGATCAGGGCGGTGACCCGGTCCGGGTGGCGCGAGGCGATCCGCAGGCCGATCGGGGCGCCGTAGTCCTGGATGTAGAGGGCGAACCGGTCGATGCCGAGCGCGTCCAGCAGGGCGAGGGTGTACTCGGTGAGCTTCTCGAAGCTGTACTCGAACTCGCCGACGGGCGGGGTGGCGGACTGTCCGAAGCCCACGTGGTCGGGGGCGACGAGGTGGTAGGAGTCGGCGAGGTCGCGCAACAGGTTGCGGAACATCGCCGAGCTGGTGGGGAAGCCGTGCAGCAGGACCAGGGTCGGCCGGCTCGGGTCCCCGGCCTCGCGGTAGAAGACCGGCAGGCCCTCGATCTCGACGGTGCGGTGGCGCACCTCGGTGTGCGCGGCGGGGCCGGTCGCGGTGGAGCCCTGGTCGTTCGCGGGGTCGGTGGTGGTGTCGATGGTGGTGTCGATGGTGGTGTCGATGGTGGCGGGGTGGCGTGCGTCTGCGGTGCGGGCGGCGGTGGACACGGCTGTGCTCCTCGGCTGGGTCCGGTGCTGACGTTCGGTCGGGCGGGAGTCGGCGGTCGCGGCCCCCGGTCGTTCGGGGCCGCTCACAGCGGCTCGGGGACGCCGGGGGTCAGCAGGCGCAGCCGGCCGGTCAGGTCGGGGGCCGAGAAGGCCCCGGTGATGGCGGCCGGGTCCTCGCCGAGGTGCTCCCAGGACTCGTAGTGGACCGGGACCACGGTGCGGGCGCCCAGGATCCGGGCGAGTTCCGCCCCCTCGCGGGCGCTCATCGAGAACGCCCGGTCGCCGGTGGACGGGAAGTGGGCGTCACCCAGGTGCAGGAAGGCGGTGTCCACGGTGAAGCGTTCGGCGATGCCCGCCAGCGCGTCGTGGCGGACGGTGTCCCCGGAGAGGTAGAGGGTGCCGCCCTCGTACTCGACGACGAAGCCGGTGACCGGGCCGGTGGCCTCCTCGGTGCCGGGCGGCCCGTGCCGGGCGGGCGTGGCCGTCACGGTGACGGTCGTGGCGCCGGCGGTGATCCGACGGCTCTCCCAGGTCGCCAGTCCCTCGGCCGCTCCCCCGAGCCGTTCGGCGGCCTCGGGCGTGGTGAGCACGGTGGTGGCGCGGGCCAGCACGGTCCGGCCGGTCGGGTCGAGGTTGTCGGCGTGCTGGTCGTGGGAGAGCAGGACGAGGTCGATCGGCGGCAGGCGGTCGGCGGTGAGCGCCGGGCCGGCGGTGCGGCGCAGCGGGCGGGCCGCCGGGTAGTCGGCCGGGCCGGGGTCGAGGGCCGGGTCGGTGAGGACGGTCAGGTCGCCGATCCGCAACAGGACGGTGGCGGTGCCCAGGTGGGCGGCGGTGACGGTGACCGGGGCGGTGGGCGTGGGCGTGTTCTGTGCTGGTGTCGTGGTCGGGTTCTGTGCTGGTGTGCTGTGTTCGGACATCTCTGTTCTCCCCCGTAGTACGTGCGGTGCTGCTGCCGGAGCGTCAGCCGCGGGCCGCGCGCTCCGCCTTGGCGTCGATCTTCTCCTGGAGCGCGGTCAGCAGGCCCTGGAGCAGGTCGATGGTGGTCTCGTCGGTGAGGTTGCCCTCCTCGTCGAAGCGCTCGTGCGCCCGGAAGACGATGACCTCGGGCTTCACCACGACGTCGGTCTCGGTCCAGACGAAGACCTGGCGGAGCGCCAGCTGGGCGCGGACGGTGCCGAAGTTGGTCGGCGCGGCGCCGAGGATGGCGGTCGGCTTGCGGTGCAGCGGCAGGCCCTCGGTGCGGGTCCAGTCGGTGCTCAGCCAGTCGATGGCGTTCTTGAGCACGCCGGGGATGGAGTAGTTGAACTCGGGGGTGGCGATCAGCAGGCCGTCGGCCTCGGCGACCCGGCGGCGCAGGTCCTCGACGACGGCCGGGCGCAGCTCGGGGGTGTCGAGGTCCAGGTCGTACGGCGGGATCTCGCGCAGGCCCTCGTAGATCTCGATCTCCTGGCCGCCCGGGTTGAACTTCTGGGCGGCCTTCAGCAGCCGGGTGTTGTGCGAGTCGGCGCGCAGCGAACCGGAGATGGCGAAGATCTTGGACGCGGTCATGACGTGCTCCTCGGTGGTGATGTGACTACCGGTGTGACCACCGGTGCTGTGGTGACTGTCGGGGTCGACACCGAGAAAACTAGACGGACCAGTTCATCCTGTCAACTGAACTGTTCAGTCTTGACACTGAACTGAATGGTGTAGTTCAGTCGATCCATGACCACGACACCCGTGCACACCGCCCCGGCAACCGGCCGCTCCGTCGCCCGCGTCGTCTCCCCGTTCCACACCTTCGAGGGCGCGGGCTTCCCCGTCCGCCGCCCCTTCCCCACCGCCGAGCTGCCCTTCCTCGACCCGTTCCTGATGGTCGACCAGGTCGGCCCGGTGGACCTCGCCCCCGGCGAGGCCAAGGGTGCTCCCCCGCACCCGCACCGCGGCTTCGAGACGATCCAGTACGTCATCGACGGCGACATCGCGAACGCCGACTCCCGGGGCCACCGGGCCGTGGTCCGCGGCGGTGGCGTCCAGTGGCTGACCGCCGGCTCGGGCATCGTCCACGAGGCCCTGCCCACCCCGGAGTTCCTCGCCGCCGGCGGCCGCCAGCACATGCTGCAGATCTGGGTGAACCTGCCCGCGCGACTCAAGGGGCTGCCGCCGCGCAGTCAGAACGCCGAGGCCGCCGACCTGCCCGTGGTCCGCACCGCCGAGGGCGCCGAGCTGATCGTGCTCGCCGGGGCCACCCACGGCGCGACCTCGCCCTTCGAGACCCACACCCCGCTCCTGGTGGTGCACGCCCGGCTCGCGGCCGGCGGCTCGGCGACGTTCACCGCGCCGGCCCACCACACCGCCGCGTTCCACACGCTGACCGGCCGGGCCGAGACCGCCGGCGTCCCGCTGCCCGACGGCCACCTCGCCGTCCTCGACCACGACGGCGAGGGCTTCACGGTCCGGGAGGTGCTCGTCCTGGCCGGCGAGCCGATCGGCGAACCGGTCGCCCGCAGCGGGCCCTTCGTGATGAACACGGTGGCCGAGCTCCACCGGGCCCAGCAGGACTTCTCGCGCGGTCTGATGGGCCGGATGCCGGTATGAGCGCCTTCCCGGCCCGGCTCGCCGCCCGACCCACCGCCGCCCTCGGGCTTGCCCCCGCCGCCCGCCACCGAGGTGCCACCACCGCGCCGGGCCGGCGGGCGCCGGGGACGACGGCCGCAGCGCTGCTGATCGCGCCGCGGCGAGCGGGATCTCCGGGCCGAGCCTGGCCCTGCCCACCGCCGCCCACGCCCTGCACGTCCCGACCGCCTCGGCGGCCTGGCTGATGACCGCGTACGGCCTCGGTCTGCTGGTCGGCACCCCGCTGCTGTCCGCCACCGCCGGACGGCGCGGCCCCGCCGCCCTGGTCCGGGCCGGCGCGGCGCTGGTGACCCTAGGCGCCGCGATCGTGCTGGCCTCGCCCTCCGCCT
>NZ_JZWY01000266.1:0-1970 GCF_000966955.1 Streptomyces sp. NRRL S-495 | reverse complement strand
GACCGTCGCGGCCTTCCGGATCGCCGGCCGCGACCGCTCCGGCCGCTCCACCGGGCTGGTCGCGATCGGCAACGCGGCCGGCGGCACGCTCGGCCTGTTCGTCGGCGCGGGCGCCGCGCAGCTGCTCGGCTGGCGGGCCGCGCTGGTCATGCCGCTGCTCGCCCTCGCGGCGCTCCCCGCCGTACTGCGCCCGGCCGAGCAGGCCGGACAGGCAGAGCGGGCAGGGCAGGCAGCGCACGCAGGGCAGGTCGGACAGGCCGGACAGGCCGGGAGCGCCCGGCCGGGGTCGCCCGACGGGCGGTTCCGCGACGCCCTGCCGCTGGGCCTGCTGCGGCGGCCCGACTTCCGCCGCCCGGCCCTGCTCATGCTGGCGCTCGCCACCGTCAACTTCGCCCTGGTCTACGGCGCCCCGCGCCGGGTGACCGCCCTCACCGGCTGGGGCCCGCTGCCCACCGGCGCCGCGGTCGCGTCCGTGGCACTCGCCGGCGCGCTGCTCTCCTGGCAGCTGGTGCGGCTCGCCCCGGCCCTGGGGACGGGACGGGTCCGGGTGCTGCTGGCGACGGGTTCGGTGGCGGCGGCCACCGCGGCGGCGTTCGCGCCGTGGCCCCCGGTCGTGCTGCTCGGCTCGGCACTCAGCTCACTGGTCACGGCCGGCGGGCAGGGGGTGCTCACGGGTTCGGCGGTCGGCGGGCTCGCGCCGGAGCGGCAGGGCGGCGCGATCGGCCTGTTCAATCTGGCCTTCCCGGCCGGCGTCGCCGCAGGTCCGGGCCTCGCAGGCTTTGCGGACCAAACGGTTCAGTTCCTATACTGAACGGTCCAATCACCCGGACCGGTCACTACCACCCCAAACGGTCGGTACCATCCCGTCGCAGTAGCCCACCCCCGCCAGGGAAGCCCCCTTCCCACCCCCGACGCAGGACGAAGGACGGACGCATGGGAGCCGAGCGCCAGGACGCCACCGACGAGTACGGGATGCCGATCATCCCGGCACCGGGCGACGCCGCGACCCGCAAGCGCCAGGCGATCATCGACGCCGCCCTCGCGGAGTTCCTCGCCGAGGGGTACTCGGCCGCCTCGATGGACGTCATCACCAACCGGTCCGGTGTCTCCAAGGCCACCATCTACAAGCACTTCGGCAGCAAGGAGCGCCTGTTCCTGGCCGTCGTCAGCGGTGTGCTGCCCAAGACCTACGCCGACCTGACGCCGCCCGCCCGCGCCCTCGCCGCCGCCCCGGACCTGCGCACGGCCCTCGTCCGGCACACCACCGAGCTCGCCCGCATCCTGCTGCGCCCCGAGATCATGCTGCTGCGCCGCCTGGTGATCGGCGAGATCGACCGCTTCCCGCAGCTCGGCCAGCTCTGGTACCTGGTCACCTACGACATGAACAACGGCCCGCTGGTCGAGATGCTCACCGACCTCACCGCCAAGGGCGAGCTCCACGTGCCGGACCCGAAGCTCGCCGTCCAGCAGTTGGTGGCCTGTACCGTCGGCATCCCGCAGCTGGTGCACACCTTCGCCCCGGCCACGCCGGTGGACGATGCCGAACTCGCCCGCACCATCGGGTCCGGAGTCGACCTCTTCCTCGCCCGCTACGGCCGTCCCCCCGGCTGGCACGGCCCGGCCTGACCGGCCCCTCGTCCGCCGTCGAACGCTGTCGGCCGCCCCTACCGAGCGGTCCGCCGCCGGCCCCGGCCCCGGGAGGACCGGGGCGGAGACGGCGGCGGCGGACGGGTACGACAGGCACCTCGGGCACCCGGACCTCGGCATCACCTCAGCGCTCGGCGTCCCCCGCCCGCTCGGACTGCTCGGTCCACTCCGTGCGCTCCGCCTTCTCCGCCTTCTCCGCCCGGCGGCGCTGCCGCAGCACGAACGGGACGGCCGCGGCCAGCAGGGCGGCCTCCGGCGCCGAAGGCTCGGCCGGGCCCTCCCCGCCACGCCCGCCGAGGCCGTCCGGAGCCCCCGCCGCGAGA
>NZ_JZWY01000265.1:0-268 GCF_000966955.1 Streptomyces sp. NRRL S-495 | reverse complement strand
TTCTTCACCGGCACGAACCCGCCGCCGGGCTCGTTGACGTGGAAGCGCGAGTCGCGCGAGTCGTTGCGGTGGTCCCCCATCACCCACAGGTGGTCCTTGGGCACCGTCACCGTGCCCACCGGCGCGTCACCGCACGGCGTCGCGCCCGGGTACAGGTACGGCTCGTCCAGCGCCGCGCCGTTGACCTTGACCGGGCCGCCCTCCCGACACTCGACGGTGTCGCCGCCGACCGCGATCACCCGCTTGATGAGGTCCTTCTCGTTGTCGG
>NZ_JZWY01000264.1:0-13781 GCF_000966955.1 Streptomyces sp. NRRL S-495 | reverse complement strand
GCAGGCCGACCGTGCCGAGCGCGGTCCGGATCCCCTCCACGAACGCGTTGCCCTTGACCCGGGGCACCGAGTCCAGCCAGCCGCCCGGATCCTTGAATACCACCACCTCACCGCGCTCCGGCTCGGCGCCGAACCACGGGGTCAGCTTGTCGACCAGGACCCGGTCGTCCTTCTCCAGCGTGTGCTGCATCGAACCGGAGGGGATGGAGAACGCCTGGACGAAGAAGGTCTTGATGCCCAGTGAGAGCAGCAGGGCGATACCGATCAGGATCGGCAGCTCCTGCCAGAACGGCCGCTTCTTCTTCGCCTTGCCGTGCCTGCCCTTGCGGTCCTCGTCCGCACCGCCGTCCGGGCCGCCGTCCGCACCGCTGGCCTTGCCGCCGTCCGTACCGCCGTGCTCGCCGCCCTCCGCGCCTCCATCGGCGCCGCGGTCCTCCCCGGTGGCCGTGGCCGCGGCCGCCACCTCCGGGGCCTCCCCGTCGCCCTGACCACTGCCCGCCGAACCGGCGGTCTCCTCCACGCTCATCCCTGGCCCCCTCCGGACGGCCCGGCGGGCCCCCGTGCGGGACCCCCCGTTGTCAGCTAACGATCGACGGTTCCCGCAACCGGGCAGGGCCGACCCCCGACCGCCCCGCCCGCCACCGACCCGTCAGAACGTACACCCCGGACCCCGCCGCTACGACACCCCGCCACCCAGCATGATCCGCGCGACCAGCTCCCGCCGGCTGGCCACACCGGCCTTGGCGAACACCGACTTCAGATGGTCCTGCACCGTGTACGGCTTCATCGCCAGCAGCCGCGACACGTCCCGGGTGTCGCACCCCCGCACCAGCAGCAGCGCCACCTCCTGCTCCCGCGCCGTCAGCCCGTACGCCGAGAGGTACAGCGGCATCGCGTCGGCGGGCGTCGCCGGGGCCGCGACCACCGTCACCAGGTCCTCGGCGCCGCCCTTCAACGCCGAACCGTGCAGCACGTACCAGCGGCCCTCGCCGTCCTGCACCCTGATCTTCGACTGCGGCACCGGCAGGCCGTGGGCCACCCGGCGGGCCTGCTCGGCGGCCATCGCGACGGCCGTGGGCACCCGCAATGAGGTCCGGCTCGGGTCGGAGAGCCGGCCGAGCAACTCCTCCGCCGGACCGGAGATCGCGATCGGCCGGTTCCCCCGGCCGAGCACCACCACCGCCGGACCCGCGTCCGCCGCCCGGCCCGGCCCCACGTCGGCCGCCGGCACATGACAGGCCCTCAGCGCATGGCCGAGGTGCCGCGCGGCGAGGTCCGCGAGCTCCCGGTGCCGGGCCAGGTACGGCCCCCGTCCCGGCTCCCGCAGGAAGACCGCGCACCCCCACATCCCGCCGTGCGCGTCGAACACGGCCCGCAGCTCGTCACCGAACCCCGCCGGCCGGATCTGCTCCCGGAACCGCACACTCTCCGACAGTCGCCCCCGGGTCGCCCGGCTCAGCGTCTCCGCCCGCACCCCGCTGCGCCGGATCGCCGAGAACGTCGCCACGTCGTCCGCCCACACCTCCAGGCGCACCGCGTTCTCGAACCCCTCCAGACTGAGGTCGTCGCTGAACACCGAGTTCACCAGCCCGGTCGCCGGATCCGCCGAGTGCCAGCAGACCGCGTCGTACTCCAGGACCCCCCGCAGCAGCTCGTCCGCCCTGCGGAACACCCCCTCGGCCCCCAACCCCGCTCCGGCAAGCTCCCGCAGCCCCTCGATCGCCTGCTGCGCCGCCACCCCACGTGCCCCACGTGATCCCATGCGCCGGAAGCTAACACGCACACCGACCACCCGCCCATGCCCCGCCAGGCGGATCCGCCCTCCCCCTCCGGACGGTCCCCGACCCNCCCCTCCCCTCATCCTCCGGTCGCCCCCCACCCCGGAGACCAGCGCCGGTCGGCCGCCGCCGCTAGAGCCAGTTGCGGCGCTTGAAGATCAAGTAGAGGCTCGTGCAGACGAGGGCCATGAGGGCGATCGCGAAGGGGTAGCCGAAGGCCCACTGGAGTTCGGGCATGGTGGTGAAATTCATGCCGTAGACCGTTCCGATCAGAGTCGGGGCGAAGAGGATGGCGGCCCAGGAGGAGATCTTCTTGATCTCGTCGTTCTGGACGTGGCCGGCTTCGGCGAGTTGCTTCATCTCCTCGTTCTGGCGCTGGGAGACCAGGGTGGCGTTGACGGTGAGGATGTTCTGGAGCATCTGGCGGAAGCCGTCGACGCGCTCGGCCGCGTAGGTGGCGTGGTCGGCGACGTCGCGCAGGTAGCGGCGGAGTTCCTCGTCGGTGCCGTACTTCTCGAAGCCCGCCTCCAGGCTCTGCATGATCTCCAGCAGGGGCCGGGTGGCGCGCTGGAACTCGATGACCTCGCGCGAGAGTTCGTAGATGCGCCGGGAGACCTGCGGGTCGCCGCCGAAGACTTCGGTCTCGATCTCGTCGATGTCGTGCTGGAGGCCGGCGATGACCGGGGCGTAGCCGTCCACCACGGCGTCCAGGACGGCGTAGAGCACCGCCTCGGGGCCGAGGGCCAGGAGTTCGGGGTCGGCCTCCAGGCGGCGGCGGACCGTGGAGAGGTCGGGGGCCTGGGAGTGGCGGACGGTGAGGACGAAGTCGGGGCCGACGAAGAGGTGGATCTCGCCGAAGTCGACCTCCTCCACGTCGTCCAGGTAGCGGGCGGCGCGCAGCACCACGAAGAGGGTGTCGCCGTAGCGCTCCAGCTTGGGGCGCTGGTGGGCCACGATGGCGTCCTCGACGGCCAGTTCGTGCAGGTTGAACCGCTCGGCGGCCTCCAGCAGCTGGGCCTCGGCGGGGCGGTAGAGCCCGATCCAGGCCATCGTGCCGGGCTTGCCGGGCAGTTCGCGGTAGACGCCGGCGAGGTCGGTGGCGGAGGCGACCCGGTGGCCGTCGCGGTAGACACCGGCGTCGACGACGGAGCGCTCCAGGCTCACGTGCTCGACCGGCTGGTCCGGGCGCGGGTCCATCGAGTGCTCGGGGGTGGGCTGGGCGTCGAGTGCTCGGGGGCGGGCTGGGCGGGTGTGGTGCCGCCGGCCGGGTTGGTTCGGGTGAAGGGGAGCTTGCTCGCACGCACTGCGCGCACACGCCAGTCGGACATGACGGGGTACCTCCGCGGTTCGGGGGCCGCCGCACCGGACACTGCAGGTCGGGGGTGCGGGGCAGGCGGGGGGCGCCCGGTCGTCCTCCACCGCGCACGGCGCCCTGGCCGCGCGGCGCGCCGGATCAGCGGCGGGCGGTGCGACGGCGTGGGTCGGGAGCGGTACGGGAGGAGGGGCACCGGGTGCCGGGAGAAGTGAGGGACGTCCTGGGGAGGGGCCTACTTCGACCCGGACTACTACTGCACTCCATCGCTCTCACCTCCTCGCCGTCGGGGCGCCCGTGCGGGGTCGCCGTAACCGGGTCATCAGGAGGCTCCACACCGCCGAGCGGGCGCGCACGGGCGCCGCAGCGTCGGGTGGGCACCCCTTGATCTCGTCAGAGCTTTGGCACGCCACGGCGTAGCACCCGGGATGGTCCCGAGGGGTGCAGCCACTTGGGGTCACCCCTTAGGCCGGGGAGACCTGTCCTGACCCTGGGCGTCTCTCGACGTCGTGGGGTCAGTGGCCTGTGTCCATGGCGACGCCTCACCGAACGAGGTGCCTTCACAACCTCTCCGAGTCTAGTACCCGGTCGAGGGGTGGTTCGACCAGGGGTGCGACCAGGACTCGGCGCGGAGCGCGCGACGGTCGGTGCGCGGGGCCCGCGGAGGGCTCGTGCGGGTGCTCCGCGCCCCGGGTGCACTCCGGCGCGCGCCGGTTCGAGGAGACGTCAATTCGCTTGTTGGAGCCGATGGTTCACCTCCTTCCGGTGCGGACGCGGGCATCCGCGGCGGCGCGTTCGCTCCCCTACCCTTCGTGACATGGCTTCCTTGGAGACCGGCCCCGGACGGGGCACGGCGGTGGTGATCGGCGGCGGTCTGGCGGGAACGCTGGCCGCCTGGGCGCTGCGCGGTGCCGCCGAGCGGATCGTGGTGGTGGAGCGGGACCGGTACCCGGACGGCCCGGAGTTCCGGGCGGGGCTGCCGCAGGGGCGGCATCCGCATCTGCTCCTGGAGGCCGGGCACCGGGTGCTGGAGGAGCTGATGCCCGGCACCCGGGAGGAGCTGCGGGCGGCGGGCGCCGTACGGGTCGCTCTTTCGGGTGATCTGCGATGGCTGAGCGCGGCCGGGTGGATGGCCGAGTACCCGGCCGAGCTGGCGTTCTACTCCTGCACCCGGCCGGTGCTGGACACCGTGGTGCTGGAGCGGGTCAGGACCGAGCCGTCGATCGAGTTCCTGGAGGGCACGGAGGCGGTGGGGCTGACCGGCTCGGCGGCCGCGGTGACCGGGGTCCGGGTCCGGGAGCGCGGGCACGGCGCCGACCGGAGCGCCGTCCGGGAGCTGCCCGCCGAGCTGGTGGTCGAGGCGACCGGCCGGACGTCGGCGATGGCGGACTGGCTGCGGGAGCTCGGCTGCCCGCCGCCGCCCGAGGAGCGGGTGGACGCCGGCATCGTCTACGCGAGCCGCATCTTCCGGCGCCCGGCCGACGCCCCCGCCGACTGGTCGGCGCTGTATCTGCAGTGCAAGGCGCCGGACACGCCGTACCTGGGAGTGCTGCTGCCGGTCGAGGGCGATCGCTGGATCGTGAGTGTCGGCGGGATGCGCGGGGGCGAGCCGGCACCGGGCGAGGCCGGGTTCGCCCGGCAGCTGGGGCTGCTGCGCGATCCGCGGATGCGGGAGGCCCTGGAGGGCGCGGAGCCGCTCGGCGCGGTACGCGGCTTCATTCCCGGTCCGGGCGTGCGGCGGCACTACGAGCAGCGCGCGCCGGAGGGGCTGGTGGTGGTCGGGGATGCCACCTGCACCTTCAACCCGGTCTACGGGCAGGGCATTTCGGTGGCGGCGCTGGAGGCCGGGGAGCTGCGGCGGGCCGCGCTGCGGCACGGCGGGATCGGGCCCGCGACGGCCCGGACGGCGCGGCGGGCGGTGGCGGCGGTGTCGAAGAACGCCTGGGCGATGTCCTCCGCGGAGGACGTGCGCTTCGCGGCGACCACGGGCGGGCCGTCCGGGGCACTGCTCCGCGCCCAGCACCGCTTCCTGGACCGGGTGCTGGCCGGCGCGGCGAGCGACCCGCGGGTGACGGCGGTGTTCCACGAGGTGATGTCGCTGGTCGCCCCGCCGACGGCGCTGTTCCGCCCCGCGGTCCTCTCGGCGGTGCTGCGCAGCGGCTGAGTGGGGGCGAGCGGGCGCAAGCAGGGTAGGTGGGAGCGGGCGCCGGTCAGGCCGTCGGCCCGAGGTGGGCGGCGACGTACGGCACGGCGACCGCCTCCAGCGCGCCGGGCGAGCCGAAGGCCGGGTGGACGTTGACCTCGAAGACCGCCCCGCCGCTCTCCCCCGCGAGGTCGACCGCCGCGAACGGCAGCCCCACCGAGCGGGTGGCCGCGACCGCCAGCTCCGCCAGCCCGGCGGGCAGCGCCTCGACCGGCAGCGGGGTGGAGACGGCGCCCCGGGCGAGGTTGCAGGGCTCGTCCGGGTCGTCCTGCACGTGTTCGACGGCGCGGAGCGCCCGGCCGTCGAGCACGGTCACCCGGTACTGGTGGCGCCGGCCGTCCGCGGTGAAGTTGCGGGCGTCGGCGGCGAGCAGCCAGGCGGTACCGGCCTCGGCGTAGCGCTCGGCCGCCTCGGCGAGCTGGGCGCGGGTGGTGACGTGGAAGACGTCCTGCCCGCTCATGCCGAGGGCCGGGCGGGCCCAGACGTCGCCGCCGAGCCGTTCGAACACCTCGGCGGCCTCGGCCCGGGTGGGCCGGTCGAGCGTGACCGTGGGCATCTGGCGGACGCCGTCCCGGGTGAAGCACTCGACGGTGAGGCGCTTGTCGGTGGCCGCCCGCCAGCCGTCGGCGGCGGTGCCGAGCGAGCGGACCCGGTGTTCGCGCAGGAGCCGCTGGCAGTCGGCGAGTTCGTGGCGGCGGTGCGGCGGTATCTCGTACAGGAGCACCGTCCTGGCGGTCAGCGCGAGACCCTCGGCCGGGACTTCGAGGGCGACCCCGTCGCCGGTGCCCCGCATCCGTCCGCCACCGGCGGGACCGGCCGCGCCGCCGGTCATGAAGTGCCGCGCGTCGAGCAGGAACGGCGCCTGCCCGGTCAGCCGCCGCACCGCGGTGGCCAGCGTCTCCCGGCTGCCTTCGGTCGAGCTGTGATCGGTCATCAGAACGAGCTCGCTGCGCCCCATGACCCCATGGAACATGTCGCGAACATGCCCAGGCAAGGGTTTCCCGGAACTTGCCCGGGGAAGGTGCCCCGGGAGGATTCGCGTGTACCCGAACGGTGCCGCGCGTTAACCGCGGCGCCATGTCGACGCCCCGCGGCGCCGCGCCGACGGACCCACCACCACGCCACCCCGGGGAAAAACCGGTTGGCGGGCCGGGGCGGCCGCTGCTAGATTCCCGGTGGCCGTGCGAGAGAACGAGGAGGTGGTACCCGTGAACGCAGTATCGACATGGGTGCTCCCTTCCGGAGTCATGGTCGGGCGATAGGTCGTCCGGGAGCGCCTTCAAGAGCACTCCCGAAAGGCACGACCATGCGATTCACCTCCGAGCAGCGCCTCGACGACGGCGTCCTCGAACGCGAATTCACCCTCGACGGGATCCCCGGCATCCTCTGGACGCCCGCATCCGCGTCGCCCTCCGCTCCGGTACCGCTGATCCTGCTCGGCCACCCCGGCGGACTGCAGCGGATGTACCCCCGACTGCTGGACCGGGCCCGGCAGTCCGCCGCGGACGGCTTCGCCGCGGCCACCGTCGAACTCCCCGGCAGCGGCGACCGGCCCCGTTCCGCCGTCACCGAGCAGGCCCGCGCCGATCTGCGCCGAGCCATGGCGGCCGGCGAACCGGTCGGCCCCGAGATCGTGGACCGGCTCGTCCTCCCGCTGGTCGAGCAGGCCGTCCCGGAGTGGCGGGCGGCCCTGGACGCCCTCCTCGCACTGCCCGGGATCGGCGGCCCGGTCGGGTACTCGGGGGGAGTGATCGCCATCGGCACCCGACTGGCGCTCGTCGAGCCGCGCATCGCGGCCGCCGTCCTGTTCGCGGGGAGTTTCGTGCCCGCCGCCACGGTCGAGGAGGCCCGCCGGGTCACCGTTCCGCTGCACGTCCTGCTGCAGTGGGACGACGAGGGGAACGACCGGCAGGCGTCCCTGGAGCTCTTCGACGCGTTCGGCTCCGCGGAGAAGACGCTGAACGCCAATCTCGGCGGGCACACCGGCGTCCCGCAGTTCGCGGGGGACGCCGCGGCGCAGTTCTTCGGCCGGCACCTGAGGTGAGGCCGGGCCGTCGGGCCGCCGGCGGACACTGAGCGTCGCCCTGCCGCCGTGGTCGACCACGGCGGCAGGGCGCGGTCTCAGGGCTTGCGGGCCTCGACCAGGAACCGGGCGGAGTGGGCGACGAACGGCCCCTCCGCCCGGATCCGGGCGTCCAGTTCGCGCAGCCGCTCCCGGTGGGCGTCGACGGTGAACCCCGGCACCATCCAGATCACCTTGCGCAGGAACCACACCACCGCGCCGATGTCCCGGAACTCGATCCGCAGCCGCTCCGAGCGCAGGTCGACCACCTCGAGACCGGCGGCCCGGGCGGCGTCCGCGTCGTCCTCCGGCCGCCGGGCCAGCCGCGCCTCCGGCTGCGGCCCGAGGAAGTACTCGACCAGCTCGAACACGGAGGCCGGCCCCACGTGCTGGGCCAGGTAGCTGCCGCCGGGGCGCAGCACCCGGGCGATCTCGGACCACCACACGGTCACCGGATGACGGCTGGTCACCAGGTCGAAGGAGCCGTCGGCGAAGGGCAGCGGCGGCTCGTCCGGGTCGGCCACCACGGCCGCGCCGAGCGGGTGCAGCAGTGCCGCCGCCTTGGCCACGTTCGGCGGCCACGACTCGGTGGCGACCATCGTCCGCGGGAAGCTCCCGGCGACCCCCGCCAGCACCTCGCCGCCCCCGGTCTGCACGTCCAGCGCCGCCGACGCGTGCGCCAGCCGCTCGCCGAGCAGCCGTTGGTACCCCCAGGACGGGCGGTCCTCGCTCGCCCGGCCGTCCAGCCAGGAGAAGTCCCAGCCGTCCACCGACGCCCCGGCCGCCTCGGCCACCAGTTCCTCGAACATTCGCTCCATGCCGTTCATCCTCCCCCACCGCCCACCGGTCCGCCGCCGCGGCAGAGCCCCCGGAGGGGGGCGGGGCGGGTCAGTCCCCGGTGGTTCCGTCGAGCAGTTCGCGCAGGATGTCGAGGTGACCGTTGTGGCGGGCGGTCTCCTCGGTGAGGTGGAGAAGGATCCAGCGCAGGTCCACGTGGAGACCGTTGCGGATCGGCCGCTTCGCCCGGTCGGCCAGGTCGCTCGCGGCGACCAGTTCGCGGTAGCGGGCGCTCTGTTCGGCGTACTCGTCGAGCAGCTGCGTCAGCGGGAAGTCGACGCCGATCCGCATTTCGCGGTCGGGGTCCTCGTCCGTCCAGGGGCCCTGGTCCTCCTCGCCGAGGAAGACCACCTGGAACCAGTGGTACTCGACCCAGCGGAGGTGGTTCACCAGCCCGCTCAGGGTCATCAGCGGTGAACCCGGCAGGAGTGCCTTGCGCGCGTTCTCCGGGGAGACGCCCTCGCACTTGGCGCGGGTGGTGTCACGGGCGTAGTCGAGGAAGGTGGTCAGCTGCGTGCGCTCGTCCCAGGCGGGAGGCGTGTCGTCGATTCTGGTCATCGTGGGACAGCATCCCCATTCGCACGACCGCTGTCGACATGTTTACGGACGGGTCGATTCCGGAGCGTGCCCGGCGGAGGCATCGCCGGCCGCGGCGCGGTGACCTGCGGCGTGCCGACTGGCGGCCGTCCAGGCGGCGGTGACGGCCCGGTGGGCGCGGGCGGTCGCCTCGGCGGTGTCGGCGGGGAGGTGGAGCGGGGCGCCGAGGTGGACGTACAGGCCGGGGCGGCGGACCGGGGCGGTGGCGAGGCCGGCGAGTTGCTTCGCCGTTCCGCCCGAGGTGAGGCGGCGGGAGCCGGCCTGGCCGAGCGGGACGACGGGTGCGCCGGTGGCGTGGGCGAGGCGGGCCAGACCGCTGCGGAAGGGGCCGGGCGGCAGTTCGCCGGAGTCCCGGCGGCGCGGCAGCCCGCCCTCGCCGTAGATCAGCACGACCCGCCCGGCCGCCAGCGCCTCGGCCGCCGCGTCGAGCGACTCCGCGGCCCGCGCGGTTCCCCGGTGGACGGCGATGTGCCCCTCGTGGCGCAGCAGTGTCCCGAGCAGGGGGATCCGCCACAGGCCGGCGGTGGCCAGCACGACCGGCCGGGCACCGAGCCGGTGCAGGGCGGCGAGCACCACGACGGGGTCGGCGAGCGAGGTGTGGTTGGCCGCGACGATGCTGCCCGGTGCGACGGTGGGGGCCGCTTGGGCCGCTTCTGCGGTGGCGGTGGCGGTGGCGGTGGGAGCGGCGGCGGACGCGGCGGCGGGGGCCGGGTCGGCGGTGATGCGGAGGCGGCCGAAGGCGGGCAGCAGGAGGGCAGCGGTGCGGCTCAGCATGGCGTGGGGTGCGTCCTCGGTGACGGCGGGAGCGGGGTGCTGTCCGTCAGTCTGCTCGGGTGCGCCGGACGGCGCCTGAGTACCCGTACTCAAGCCGGGCCGGGTGCTCCGGGGAGCCGTGGGCCGCCCCCGCGCCGACCGCTCGGCGCGCGCCCTGCGCCGACCTCGTCTAGGCTCGGTCGGATGAGGCGACTGGACGTCATCGACCAGGCACTGTTCCATCGAATCGCCGTGTCCGAGCGCCCCTTCGGGGCCGGGTCACGGGTCGGCCCCTGGCTGCGCCGGGCCAGCCACGCCGCCGACCACGGGAAACTGTGGTTCGGCACGGCCGCCGTGCTCGGGGCCATCGGCGGGCGGAGCGGACGGCGGGCGGCACTGCGCGGGATCAGCGCGCTGGCGCTCGCCTCGTACACCGCCAATGTGGCCGCCAAACAGCTCACCCGGCGCCCGCGGCCCGCACTCGACCACATTCCGGCCGCCCGTCGGCTGCTCCGCCAGCCGATCACCACCTCCTTCCCCTCGGGGCATTCGGCCTCGGCGGCGGCCTTCGCGACGGCGGTGGCGATCGAGTCCCCGGCGGCGGCGGCCGTGGTGGCGCCGGTCGCGCTGGCCGTGGGTGTCTCCCGGGTGTACACCGGCGCGCACCACCCGAGCGATGTCCTGGCCGGCTTCGCGCTGGGCTCGGCCCTCGCCGCGCTGACGCTGCGCTGGTGGCCCCGCTCCTCGCACCTGCGGCCCGCCGCCGGGCCCGCGCGCCGCTCCGCTCCGGCGCTGCCCGAGGGGCAGGGCCTGTCGGTGGTGGTCAACTCGGGCTCCGGCAGCGGCGCGTTGACGACCTACGGTCCCGAGGAGACGGTCACCGTGCTGCGCGACCTGCTACCCCGCGCCGAGGTCCGCCTCTGCGGGCCCGACGACGACCTGCCTGCCCTCCTCGCCGAGGCCGCCGACCGGGCCTCGGCCGCGGGCGGGGCGCTCGGGGTCTGCGGCGGCGACGGCAGCGTCAATCTGGCGGCCGGGCTGGCCGTGGAGCGGGACCTGCCGCTGGCGGTGTTCCCCGGCGGCACGCTCAACCACTTCGCGGTGGATCTCGGCATCGAGGACTTCGAGGCGACGGCGACGGCCGTGACCGCCGGCAGCGCGTGCGGGGTGGACCTCGGGCTGGCCACCGACGGTACCGGGCAGCGGTACTTCCTCAACACCTTCAGCCTCGGTGTCTACCCCGAACTGGTCCAGCTGCGGGAGTCGTTGGAGGGCCGGATGGGCAAGTGGCCGGCCCTCGCGGTGGCCACCGCGAAGGTGCTGGTGAACGGTGAGCCGGTCACCGTCCGGGCCGGCGGGCGGGACCGGCGGCTGTGGCTGCTGTTCGCCGGGAACGGCGCCTACGACCCGCCGGGCTTCGCCCCGACCCACCGGACCGGACTCGCCGACGGCCTGCTGGACGTCCGGGTGGTCGACGCGGGCCGGCCGCTCGCCAGGACCAGGCTCGCCGCCGCGTTCCTGTCCGGCACCCTCGCCCGGTCCCGGGTGTACCACGCGGCCCGGCTCCGGGCGCTCGACCTGGAGGGGCTGGGCGACGCCGACCGGATGGCGGTCGACGGGGAGTCGGTGCCCGCGGCGGGCCCGCTCCGGCTGGCCAAGTCCGGGCGGGCGCTGACGGTCTACCGGCCCGCCGAGGGCTGAGCAGCACCGCCGACGGCGACGCCCACCGTGCCCGGGCGTGCTCGGTCGGCGTGCCCGGTCGGCGCGCCCAACCGGCGTGCTCAGCCGGTGTGCAGGACCCGGAAGCGGCCGGGGTCCGCCGGGTCCCGGTCGGCCACCTGGACCGGGGCCCAGGCCCACTGCCACACACCGATGCCCGGCGCGCGGGAGAACCGTACCGACCCCCGGGTGCCCTCGACCTCGACCGACGGCCAGGCCTCGGCGAGCCGGGCCCGGTCGGCGCCGTGCGAGCGCAGCATCTCGGCGAGCACCGTGACGGTGTCGTAGCCCTCGAAGGCGACGAAGGAGGGCTCCTCGCCCAACTGCTCGCGCAGCGCCGCCCCGACGCGGGCGCCGAGCGGGCCGAGGTGTTCGGGCAGGTAGCGCAGGAAGGGGACCCCGGCGCCGTCCTGGCCCAGCAGCGTCGCCCAGTCGGCGAGTTCCGGCTGGCCGGCCGGAGCACCGATCAGGATCCCGGCGAGGCGCCGGTCCCGGCGGACGGCCCGGACGATCGGCACCGCCGGGTCGGGGTGGCCGGCCAGGAGCAGGAGGGCGGTCGCACCGTCGGCGGCGAGCTCCTCGCAGACGCCCTCGGGGGTGAGGGTGCGCAGGTCGAGTTCGACGAGGGTGCCGCCGCTTGCCGTGATCCGGTCCCGGAGGATGCCGGTCCCGGAGGCCCAGTAGACGCTCGGGTCGGCCGCCACGGCGATCCGGCGGTGGCCCGTGCCGAGGAGGAAGTCGGCGTAGACGCGCCACCCGTGCGACTGTGCCGGGGCAATGCGGGCGACGCGTTCGGCCGGCCCGTCGGTGAGCGCGTCGAGCACCGCCGAGGAGCACAGGAAGGGCAGACCGAGGGCCTCGGCCCGGGCGGCCGCGGCGCGCGCGACCACGCTGTGGTACTCCCCCGCCAGGGCGGCCACCCCCAGACCGGCCAGTTCGTCCACGGCCGCCTCGGCCCGCCCGGGATCGGCGGCGGTGTCGCGGACCACCAGCTCGACGGGCCGGCCGGCGATCCCTCCGGCGTCGTTGACCTCGCGCGCGGCCAGGTCGAGTCCGGCGAGCAGGTGCCGGCCCGCCGCGACCCAGCCGGGGCGGGTCAGCGGCACGAGGGCCCCGATCCGGACCGACGGTCCGTCGGCGGGCGCCGCCCCGTGCGGCCGGGGCGGCCGGTGCGGCTCGTTCGGCCCGTGCGGGTCCGGTGCTGTGTTCATGCGGTGCTCTCTCCCCGTGATCACTTCAGCGGTTCATGATCAGGACGCGCAGCCTACCCAGGCGCGGGCCGGTGGAGGCCGCCGCGCCCCACGACGCAACCGCCCCGGCGACACGCAACTCACCCCGTTCAGGTGACATTCCCCCCTTTTGCACCGGCCCGGTCCCTAGGGTTCGAAGCACCGTTTGTCCACGAAGGGATTTACGTCATGTACCGCACTGTCCGTACGTTCGCCGTCCTCATCGCCGCCGTCGGCGCCATTTCCATCCCCACCCAGGCCTTCGCCGACGACGAGGTGACCGTGCACACCACCACCATCACCGTGATCGGCACCGGCAACCAGCTGGCCGGCGGCGAGATCACCAACGTCGGCGGTGATGCCATCATCGGATCCTTCGACGGCATCGACGTCCACTGACCCTGACCCTTCTGTCCCCCGGTTCCACCACGGAACCGCACCGCCCGCGCCAGTCCCCGGCGCGGGCGGTGCCGTGTCCCCCCGCTCCCGTCCCGCCCCGGTCGACCGGCGGGGCACGCGCTCGGCCCCCGCGCTCGGCCCCCGCTCAGGCTCAGGTCTCGCGCTGCGGCTGGTACTCCGCCTCGGTCGTGCCGAAGGTCCAGGCCACGCCGGCCCGGGCGGTCCTGGTGTCCGGCGGCACCCGCAGCCAGTAGGTGCGGAAGGTGCCGTCCGGCTCGGCGGTCGAGTTGACCACCTCGACCATCACCACCGGCTCGTCGTCCGGCAGTTGGATCCGCCAGAGCACACCGGTCGCGTCCCGGTGCAGCGGCTCGGCGCCGGAGTCGGCGAGGTAGCGCTCGTAGCCGTAGTGCTCCAGCAGCACGCGGCGCAGCTCGGCGTTCTCCTCGGTGCGGATCCGCTCGACGGTGACGGTGCCGAGCCCGGCCAGGAACTCCGCGGGGACGGGCATGCCCCGCCAGGCGTGGAGGGCGAAGCCGTCGGAGTATTCGAGGGCCGGTCCGTCGGCGCGGTCCAGCCGGCCGGCCTCGTCGCGGTGCAGGGCGATCGGGCGCTCGCTGATCAGCACGGTGTCCGCGTACGGCCACCACCAGCCGGTGGTGCGTGCCACCTCGGCCAGTGCGGCGATCCCCTCGCCGGCGACACCCACCGCGCCCGGCGCACCGTCCGACGCCGCGCCCAGCACACCGGCGGCCTCGAAGGCGGCGAACCAGGGCGCGTCGTGCTGGCCCCGGACGGCGTCGAGCAGCGCGAGCCTGGCGGCGGTGCGGCGCTCGCGGGCCACCCCGGCGTCCCCCGGCGGGACGTCCTCGGCGGCCGGGTCGGGGGCGAG
>NZ_JZWY01000263.1:0-17369 GCF_000966955.1 Streptomyces sp. NRRL S-495 | reverse complement strand
GGGGCGAGCCGGTCGAGCAGGGCGCCGCGGATCCGGTCGGCGAGCGCGTTGGTCACCGGACCGAGCTCGCCGCCGGTCAGCGCCCAGAGCGGTGGCCAGCCGACCGCGCCGGTCCGCTCGACCGCCTGTCGGCGGACCGCGTCCCACGGCAAGGTCCTGACCGCCTCCCGGACGGTCGAGGCCCCGGCCACGCGCAGCTCCAGGGCCGCCTCCGCCGCCGCCAGCGGCGAGCCGAACCACCTGATGTCGGCCGGTTCGGCCAGGCCGGCGGCCCGGTACGCGGCCCGCACCGCCCGCTCGACGCCGGCCCGGTCGGCCGGGCCGGTGGCAGCGGCGGTCGCCCGCCAACGAGCCGTCACCTCGGCGGTCATCTCGGCTGTCACCACAGCCGTCACCTCGGCCGACGCCGCCGCATCGGCCGCCGCCACGGCCGCTGTCGCCTGTCCGATCCCCATCCCCATCACCCTCTCCGTTCCCGACCGGGCACCCCGCCCGGCCGTAGTGCGGACGCCGTACGCCCGCCCCGCCTCGTCGTGCTTCCCCACCTCGTGCGCCGCCCGGCGCGCACCCGCGCGCGGCCGCCGTCAGTCGGCGACGATCCGCACCGCGCCCGGCGCGTACTCGCGCTGACGGACCACCCGGAACCAGCCCTTGGGCAGCGGTATCGCCGCGTGCTCCTCGTGCACCACCCGGCCGCCCTCCGGCAGGTGCAGCCACGCCACCCCGAACGGACCCGCCTCGCGCCGCAGCTCCCCCGGCCCGACCACGGCGTGCGCGTGCCCGGTCACCTCGCCCAGCGCCAGCACCAGCCGCCCCCGCGCGTCCCTGGGCTGCCCAGCCAGCGAGGCCACCCGGGACGGGACGGCCTCCTTCTCCACCGGCACCAGCAGCACGTCACCCTGACGAAACATCAGCTCTCCCTCGCCGAATCGACGACGCATCGGATTCCCACACCACGGACCATAGGGCAGGGGTCCGACAACGGCCCCGGTACCCGAGTGACCTCGGTGGAACACCGGGGCTGCCGGGACTGATGGTCCGTGACGGTCGCTAGTCTGTGCGACCGTCGGCCTGCGGGGCCGACCAGCACATGCACCACCAGCACATGTACCAGCAGGGGGATCTGTCACCATGTCGTCTCGTCGTACCGCCCTGGCCGCCGTCGCCGCGGCCACCGCCGTCCTGGCCCTCGCCGCCTGCGGCCCCGACGACGGTTCCGGGACCGGGGCCGCGCCCACCGGTCCGTCCGCGGCCGCCGGTTCGTCCGCGGCCCAGCCGTCCGCCGCCAAGTCCGCGGCCGCCCAGCCCTCACCGACCGGGTCCGCGGCCGCCCAGCCGTCCGCCGGCGCACCGGGGGGTGCATGCGCCACGCCGAAGCCCAACGGCAACCGCCGGGTGATCCACCCGGTAAAGCAGCCGCGCCAGGACACCGTGACCTACCAGGAAACCGGCTACACCTGCACGGTCAACGACGGGAAGTGGGAGCCGACCGGGCCCCAGAAGAACCTGATCTTCGCCCCGGAGGTCAAGGCCCAGCTCCAGCCCGCGTCCGGCCAGTACAGGACCGTGGTGGTCGGCGAGCTGTGGAACCACATCGGGGCGTGCCTGGACCGCACCCCCGACGCGGGCGTGTGCAGTTCCGGTCTGAACTACGAGATCGCGCTGGACGGCGAGGGCAGGATCAACGAGATCCGGGAGCTGTACGCCTCCTGAGCCGCTGCCACCGTCCGGCCGCGTCAGCCCCGTTCGGCCCGCCCCGCCCGGCGCACCCGGTGCACCCGGCGTACCCCACGCGGCTGGCGCGGCCGGGCGTCGGCGCCCTCAGGTGCACCAGAAGAGGAACGGTGTGCAGGTGGGCGTCGGCCGCGGGGTGGGCGTGCCGGACGGCGTGCCGGTAGCAGTCGCGGTGGCGGTACCCGTACCGGTACCCGAGGGCGTGCCCCCGGCCGACGGGGGCGGGCCCGGCGCCGAGGGCGGTGCCGTCGGCGGGGCGGTGCTCGGAACCGCCGGGACGGGCGCCGCCGGAGCGGGCACTCCCTGGCCCGGCGAGCCTCCGGTGGCCGACGCCGTGGCCCCACCGTCCTTGCCCGCCGAGGGCGACGGAGCGGCGGGGCCGGACCCCGAGGGCGACCCGGAGGCGGGCGCGGACGCCGTCCTGCTCGCGGGAGGCCGGGTGGTCGACGGGACCGGGGCCGGGGCCGTCGCCGCCGGAGCGGTGGACACCGTCGGCCCCGGGGCCGAACCGCTTCCCGGTGCCCCGGTGGTGGCCGGGACCGGCGCCGCCGCCTCGGCCGGCACGCCTTCGGAGCCGTTCGCCACCAGCGTCGCCGCCCCGAGCCCCAGCACCGCCGCACCGAGCACGGACACCACGATCCGCCCCGGCCGCCGCCGCGTCCGCCGGATCCGTCGCGTACGCCCCGCCGTCCGCCGGGAGCCCGGACCACCGGGGCCCGGGCCGCCACCGGGCGCGGCCGGTCCCGCCGGTTCCGGCAGCGGATGCGCGGCCGCCCCGGCCTGGGAGCCGGGCGGCGCGGGTCGGTCCGGGCCGGTCGCGGGCGCCCCGCAACCGGGGCAGGCCAGAGCGCCGTTCAGATGACGGCGGCAGGGAGCGCAGTAGTTCATAGGATCTTTCCCGTGCTGCCGGACAGCAGACTCACACCGGTCGCCGTCCTTCGCCGCCGGCCGCGCACGTCGTCGTGCACATGCGGAGCCTAGGCAGCGCGACCGCGGGGGTGCCATGCCTCCCTGTGAGGCTTCTGGAGAGATGCCGTGTCAGTCGACCGCACACCACCCACCGGTCGCCCACGGCCCGCCGCTTCCCCCAGGACGGCCCGGGGAGCGATCCGGAGGCGACCCGGCCGGGGGATTGTCGGTCCGGGCTGGTAGACAGTTGTTCGGCCCGCACCGACGCCCCAGGAGCAGCGCATGACGGTCAACAATCACATCGAGGACTTCCACGGCCTGCCGGTCTTCGACTTCGTCACGGCCGTCGACGCGGGCGGCGAGCTGCCGGAACCGGGCGCGGTCGCCTGGAAGATCGGCATCGAGTTCGACTCCGAGCAGGACTGGCCCACCCGTTGGGGGCAGTTCCTCGACCGGGTGGACACCAGCTCGGTCACGGCCGTGGTGGTCGGCGAGTGGTCGTGCGACGGCCCGGTGAGCTTCGCCGGACCGCTGGCCGCCCTGCTGGGGGCGGCCGATCGGCTGCCCGCGCTGCGCGGGCTGTTCATCGGCGACATCACGTACGAGGAGAACGAGATCTCCTGGATCGAGATGGTCGACGTGACACCGGTGCTGACGACCTTCCCGCTGCTCACCGAGCTGGTGGTGCGCGGTGCCTCCGGCGAGTACGCGCAGGGTACGGGCATGGCGCTCCAGCCGCTGCGGCACGAGCACCTGCGGGCGCTGCGCTTCGAGTCGGGCGGCCTCCCTGGGGAGGTGCCGCGGGCGGTCGCGGCGAGCGAGCTGCCCGCACTGGAGCGGCTGGAGTTCTGGCTCGGCGTGCAGGCGTACGGCGGCACGACCCGCCCGGCCGATCTGGATCCGTTCCTGGACGGCGGCCGGTTCCCCGCGCTGCGCCACCTCGGCCTGCAGAACAGCGAGTTCCAGGACGAGATCGCCGCCGCCGTCGCACACGCCCCCGTGGTGGCCCGGCTGGAGTCGCTGAACCTGTCGATGGGCGTGTTCACCGACGAGGGCGCGACGGCGCTGCTGGACGGCCAGCCGCTGACCCACCTCAAGCGCCTCGACCTGCACCACCACTACCTCAGCCAGGGCATGCAGCAGCGGCTGCGCGAGGCCCTGGCGGGGGTCGAGCTCGACCTCTCCGAGGCCGGCAAGCTCGGCGACCGGTGGCAGTACGTGGCGGTGGCCGAGTAGTCCGCCCGCCCGGGGCGCGTCCTCCAGCGGCCGCCCCGGCCACCCCGTCCGACCGTTACCGCACTCGCCGAAGTCGCCGCAATCGCCGCCCAGGGGGCACCCGTGATCATCACCAGCACCGTCGACCGCTTCCTCCACCTGCCGGTCGTCGACTTCTCGGTCGACAAGCCCCACCGGGGCAACCGGGGTGACCGGATCGATCTCCCGGAGCCGGGCACCGTCGCCTGGCGGCTCGCCGTGGCGTACGGCGCGGAGGGCGGTTTCGACGTCCTCTGGTCCGCCTTCCTGGAGGCGGTCGACCCGGCCACCGTCCGCGGGCTGCTCCTCGGCCCCTGGTGGACCCAGGACTACACCCCGGTGTCCGAGGCGCTCACCAGGATCGTCGCCGACGCCGACCGGTTCCCCGCCCTGGAGGGCCTGGTCATCGGCGACGTCTCGTACGAGGACTGCGAGATCTCCTGGCTGGAGATGTCCGACGTCACCCCGGCCCTGACGGCGTTCCCCGGGCTGACCGACCTCGTGGTGCGCGGGCTGCCGGCCGAGGTGGTCCGGGGCGTCGCCGCGAGTGAACTTCCCGCCCTGGAGAGCCTGGAGCTGTGGTTCGGCGTCGACGAGTACGGCGGCGACGCGACGATCGACGACGTCGCGCCGCTGCTGACCGGCACCCGGCTGCCGGCGCTGCGCCACCTCGGCCTGCAGAACAGCGAGTTCCAGGACGAGATCGCCGCCGCCGTCGCGCACGCCCCCGTGGTGGCGCAGCTGAGCACGCTGAGCCTGTCCATGGGCGTGCTGAGCGACGAGGGCGCGGCCGCGCTGCTGGACGGCCAGCCGCTCACCCACCTCAAGAGCCTCGACCTGCACCACCACTACCTCACCGAGGCCATGCAGGAGCGGGTCAGGGAGGCCCTGCCGGGCGTGGACGTCGACCTCTCCGACGCCGAGGAGGAGGACGAGGACGAGTGGCGCTACGTCGAGGTCTCCGAGTAGGCGCGGGCCGATGCTGACGACCCCGCAGGCCATCGGCCCGGCTCCGGACCGGGCGGTCCACCGGCTGCCGCCGGACGGGCGGCTGACCGTGCTCGGCAATCCCGGCCACCGCCGGGTGGCCCTGTTCGCGGCCGCCGCCCGGGCCGCCGGGCTGCCCGAACCCGCCGTCCTGCCCTGGATCGATCTGCTGCGCGGCACCCACCGGCTGTCGCCGGGCACCGTGCTGCGGATCGAGTCCCCGGGCGAGGACGAAGCGGTGGACGCGCTGCTGCGCGGCCCGGTGCTCGGCGCGGAGTACGCGGCGACCCGGGTCGAGGGCGGCGCGGCCTGGTACGCCGGGGTGACGGCCGCGCTGCGCACGCTGGCCGCGACGCCGGGGGTCGGGCTGCTCGGTGATCCGGAGGAGATCGCCGTGATGTTCGACAAGCGGCGGACGCACGCCCTGCTGTCGGCGGCCGGGGTCCCGGTGCCGCGCGCCCTGGAGGGGGGCGCCGTCACCGGCTGGGAGGACCTCAGGGCACGGTTGGACGCCGCCGGGCTGCGCCGGGTCTTCGTCAAACCGTCCCACGGCTCCTCCGCCTCGGGCGTGGTGGCGCTGGAGTTCGGGCCGCGCGGCCAGCTGCGGGCCACCACCTCGGTGGAACTCGCCGACGGCCGGATGCACAATTCGCTGCGGGTCCGCCGCTACCAGGAGGAACGGCAGGTGGCGGAGCTGGTCGACCGGCTCGCCCCGGACGGCCTGCACGTCGAGCAGTGGGTGCCGAAGGCCTCCCAGTCGGGCCGCTCGGCCGACCTGCGGGTCGTGGTGGTCGCCGGGCGGGCGACCCATGCGGTGGTCCGTACCAGCGACCGGCCGATGACCAACCTCCACCTCGGCGGTACCCGGGGCAGCCTGGAACTGGCCCGGGAGGCCGCCGGACCGGCCTGGCCGGACCTCCTGGAGACGGCGGAGCGAGCGGCCGCCTGCTTCCCGGGCTCGCTGATGGTCGGCGTCGACGTCCTGCCGACCGCCGCGTGGCGGCGCACGGTGGTCGGCGAGGTCAACGCCTTCGGGGACTTGCTGCCCCGGCTCACCGGCCTGGCGGGCGGGCCGGCCGAGGGCCTCGACACCTACGCCGCCCAGCTCGCCGCGCTCGGCGCCGTCCCGCCGGCGGCGGCCGCACCGCCCGGTGCGCCGGGCCCGGCGACGCACTCGACACACCTGAACCACCCCAACCACCCACCTACGGAACAGCCCTGATGAGCCACCGCACCGCCGCCACCGACCCGACCACGGACGCGACCACGGGCCCGGGCAGCTCCCCGGCTCCCGCCGAGCCGGACCTGAACGCCGAACCCGACATGAACGCCGTGGTCGGCAGCCACGACCTGTTGCTGGTCACCCTGGACACCCTGCGCTTCGACGTCGCCGAGGAACTGGCCGCCGCCGGGCGGATCCCGCACCTGGCCGCCCACCTGCCCGGCGGGCGCTGGGAGCGGCGGCACTCCCCCGGCAGCTTCACCTACGCCGCCCACCAGGCGATCCTGGCCGGCTTCCTGCCGACCCCGGCCTCGCCCGGCGGGCCGCACCCGCGGCTGTTCGCCGCCCGGTTCGCCGGGTCGGAGAGCACCGCGCCGCGCACCTGGGTGTTCGACGCCCCCGACCTGCCGGGTGCGCTCGCCGCCGCCGGCTACCGGACGGTCTGCATCGGCGGCGTCGGCTTCTTCAACAAGCAGGGCCCGCTGGGCTCGGTGCTGCCGGGGCTGTTCCAGGAGAGCCACTGGGCGCCCGAGATGGGCGTCCCCTCGCCGACGTCCTTCGAGGCACAGGTCGACCGGGCCGAGCGGGTGGCGGCCGAGCAGCCCGACGGGCAGCCGCTGTTCCTGTTCGTCAATGTCCCGGCACTGCACCAGCCGAACTGGTTCCACCTGCCCGGCGCGACCCGCGAGCACGGCGACAGCAGGGAGAGCCACGCCGCCGCGCTGGAGTACGTGGACGCCCACATCGGCCGACTGTTCGCGGCGATGAGCGCACGGCGGCCGTGCTTCGCGATCGTCTGCTCGGACCACGGCACGGCCTACGGGGAGGACGGCTACACCGGCCACCGGATCGGCCACGAGGTGGTCTGGACGGTGCCGTACGCCCACTTCACGCTGCCCGCGACGACCGCACCGGCCGTGCCGGCCTCGTCGGCCTCGTCGGCCACACCGGCTGGGCCCACCTCGTCCGCCGTACCCGCCCCGACCGCCGAGGAGACCGTATGACCACCGCCCCCGCCGCGCCGGCCGTCCTCCCTGACGGGTCCGCGGGCTCCTCCCCGTACCAGTCGTACGTGTACGCCTACCCGCACAAGACGGCGTACCGCGAGCTGCCGGACCGTCCGCCACTGCGCGAGCTGTGGGCGGGCGAGTCCCAGCACGCGCTCTCGCTCTACCTGCACATCCCGTTCTGCGAGGTGCGCTGCGGCTTCTGCAACCTGTTCACCCGGATCGGCGGCCCGGAGGGGCTGACCACCGCCTATCTGGACGCGCTCGACCGGCAGGCGGGTGCCGTCCGGGCGGCGCTGGACGAGGGGGCCGGGTTCGCGCTGGCCGCGTTCGGCGGCGGCACCCCGACCTATCTGAGCGCCGCCGAGCTGGAGCGGCTCTGCGACATCGCCGAGCACCGGATGGGTGCCGACCTGCGGGCGATCCCGCTCTCGGTCGAGGCCTCCCCCGCCACGGCCACCGCCGACCGCCTCGCCGTACTGGCCGAGCGCGGCAGCACCCGGCTGAGCCTGGGGGTGCAGTCCTTCGTCGACGCCGAGGCGCGCTCGGCCGTCCGGCCGCAGAAGCGCGCCGAGGTCGAGGCCGCGCTGGGCCGGATCCGGGACGCCGGGTTCCCGGTCCTCAACATCGACCTCATCTACGGCATCGACGGCCAGACGGAGGCGAGTTGGCTCCGCTCGCTGGACGCCGCACTCGCCTGGCGGCCCGAGGAGCTGTACCTGTACCCGCTGTACGTCCGGCCGTTGACCGGGCTGGCCCGGCGCGGGGAGGTGGAGAGCCCCGCCCAGTGGGACACCCGGCGGCTCGCGCTCTACCGGGCCGGCCGCGACCACCTGCTCGCCCACGGCTACGAGCAGGTGTCGATGCGGATGTTCCGCCGGGCGGCCGCGCCGCAGGCCGGGGTGAGCGAGTACGCCTGCCAGACGGACGGCATGGTGGGCCTCGGCTGCGGCGCCCGCTCCTACACCTCCCGTCTGCACTACTCCTTCGACTACGCGGTGGACGCGACGGAGGTGCGCCGCATCATCGACGACTACGTGGCGACCCCGGGGTTCGACCGCGCGGTGGTCGGCCGGGCGATGACTCCGCCGGAGGCCCGGCGCCGGCACCTCGTGCAGTCGCTGCTCCAGGCGGAGGGGCTGGCGCTCGCCGACTACCGGAACCGCTTCGGCAGCACCCCGGCCGAGGACTTCCCGGCCGAGTTCGCCGCCTTCGCCGCCCGCGGCTGGCTGGCCGAGGACGCCCATGGCACGGGCGGCGCGGGCGGTGCAGGCGGCGCGGCCACCGGTCCGGCGGATCGCGCCGAGCGGCTCAGGCTCTCGCCCGAGGGCCTGGCGCACTCGGACGCGGTCGGCCCGATGCTGTTCTCGCCCGAGGTCCGCGCGCTGATGGCGGAGTACGAGGCGAAATGACCTTCCTCGGCATGCCCGCGCCCGGGCCCGTACCGACCCCGAGGCCCGCCCCGTCCCCGACGCCCGGGCCGCTCGACCTCCGTCTGCTCTACCGGGGCCCGCTGGCCTCCTGCGACTACGACTGCCCGTACTGCCCGTTCGCCAAGCGGCGCGACACGCCCGAGCAACTCCGCTCCGACCGGGCCGCGTTGGAGCGGTTCACCGGCTGGGTGGCCGGGCGCGCCGGGTCCGGGGACACCCTCTCGGTGCTGTTCACCCCCTGGGGCGAGGGTCTGGTGCGGTCCTGGTACCGGCGGGCCATGGTCGAGTTGAGCCGGCTGCCGCACGTGCGGCGGGTCGCGATCCAGAGCAACCTCAGCTGCCGCACCGGTTGGCTGGCCGAGGCGGATCTCGACACCCTCGCGCTCTGGGTCACCTACCACCCCGGCCAGGTCGAGCACGAGCGCTTCCTCGCCAAGTGCCGCGAGCTGGACGCGCTCGGCGTGCGGTACAGCGTCGGCGTGGTGGGGCAGCCGGAGCACCTCACGGCGGCCCGGCGGCTGCGCGCCGAGCTGTCCCCGGCGGTGTACCTGTGGATCAACGCCGCCGAGGGCCGTACCTACACCGACGCCGAGGCGGCCGACTGGACCGCCCTCGATCCGCACTTCGGGTACAGCCGGAACGCCCACCCCAGCGCCGGCCGGGCCTGCCGCACCGGCGAGTCCGTGGTCTCCGTGGACGGCGACGGCACGGTCCGCCGCTGTCACTTCGTGCCCGAGGAGCTGGGCAACCTCTACGACGGCTCCTACCGGGCCCGGCTCGGCCCACGGACCTGCCCGCTACCGGTCTGCGACTGCCACATCGGCTATGTGCACCTGGAGACGCTGCCGCTGTACGACGTCTTCGCGGGCGGTGTGCTGGAGCGGATCCCGCACACCCGGTGACGCCACCGGCACGCTGCGGGGTACCTGGGCCCCGACCCGGCTCCGGCCTGGCCGGGGCCCGGTCCACGTACCTACGCTGGAGGGAGGAGGAGGCGATCAGCATGCTTGGAGACGCACCCTTGGTGGCGATCATTCCCGCCGCCGACGTGGCCCGGGCGAAGGCTTTCTACACCGACACCCTCGGCCTCAAGCTCACGGACGCCGGCCCGCACGGCGATCTGACCTTCGAGTGCGGGGGCAGCGAGTTCGGCATCTACGAGACACCCAGCGGCGGCCAGGCCGCCCACACCCTGGCCAGTTTCAAGGTCTCCGACCTGGACGCGGAGATGGCCGGACTGCGCGGCAAGGGCGTCGTGTTCGAGGAGTACGACATGCCCGGCCTGAAGACGGTCGACGGCGTCGTCGAGGACGACGGCATGCGCGCGGCCTGGTTCAAGGACAGCGAAGGAAACATCCTCTGCCTGAACGAGCGCACCGCCGGCTGACCCGGCCGGGCGCACTTCGCACCGACCAGAACCGAGCCGGACGACCCGAACCGGACGACCCGAACCGGACGAGCCGCACCGGACGGACCGGCACACGTCCCCGGCCGGGCGCCGCACTGCGCGGTGCCCGGCCGGGGAACGAAGGAGCGGGGGTCACGGCGGGCGTCAGCCCTCGGCGGCGAGGCCCGGAACGGCGGTGTCGAGGGCCTCGGTGACCTGGTCCAGCAGCACCCTCAGGGTGGCGAGCTGTTCGACCGGGAGCCCGGTCGCGACCAGCAGTCGGCGGGGCACCTGTCCGGCGCGCTCGCGCATCGCGGAACCCTCGCCGGTGAGGCTGACGGTGACCGAGCGCTCGTCCTCAGGGCTGCGCTTCCGATGCACCAGGCCGGCCGCCTCCAACCGCTTGAGCAACGGGGAGAGGGTCCCCGAGTCCAGTCGGAGGTGTTCGCCGATCCGTTTCACCGGCAGTTCGCCGTGTTCCCAGAGCACGAGCATCACCAGGTACTGCGGATAAGTCAGGCCAAGGTCCTTGAGCAACACCCGGTAGACACCGCCGAAGGCGCGGGAAGCCGCGTTCAGCGAGAAGCAGATCTGTCGGTCCAGGAGGAGCAGGTCGGCATCGTCGGGAAGGTCGGGCAGCACGGTCATGGGTCCATGGTAGCGACGACATGTGCCCTATTCAGTTGTGTGCAATTGAATGGTGTGCTCTACTTGTCTTCGGAAGGCGGCCCGAGCGGGCCGCCGGACCACCACTTCGTACGCAGGACGGAAGGGAACGGACCATGGACGCGCTCTACACCGCAGTCGCCACCGCCAACGGCCGGGAGGGCCGCACCGTCAGCTCCGACGGTCAGCTGGACCTCGCGCTGGCGATGCCGCCCGGCCTCGGCGGCAGCGGTCAGGGCACCAACCCGGAGCAGCTGTTCGCCGCCGGCTACGCCGCCTGTTTCGCCAGTGCGCTGGGCCTGGTCGGCCGGCAGGCCAAGGTGGACACCGGTGAGATCTCGGTGACCGCCGAGGTGTCCATCGGCAAGGACGCCGAGGGCTTCGGCCTCTCCGTGGTGCTGCGGGTCGAGCTGCCCGAGGCGCTCGCGGGCGAGACCGGCCAGCTGCTGGTGAAGAAGGCCCACGAGGTGTGCCCGTACTCCCGCGCCACCCGCGGCAACATCCCGGTCGAGCTCGTCGTCGAGTAGTCACCGGCCGAGCCGTGGCCGCCCCCGACCACCGACGGTGCCCCGTCGCGCGACCGCGCGGCGGGGCACCGTCGCGTCAGCCCGATCCACCGAGTGACGACGGCGGGGGCGAATCCGGCGGACCCGGCACGTCCGGCGGACCGGGCGGACCCGGCGGCGGGAACGGGGGTGGCGCCGACGGCGCGGCCCCCGGCGGCCCACCGGCACCCCGCAGGACGTCCAGGCGGTGCCGGTACTCCTCCGCGTCGATCTCGCCGCGCGCGAACCGCTCCGCCAGGACCTGCTCGGCCGCCGGCCAGGCCGGCAGCACTCCGCCCGCCGGACCACCCGGGCCGCCGGGGCCTCCCGGGGCCCCGCCCCACACGCCCTTGGGCGGCGGTGGACCGGCGACCCGCGACCTCCGGGCCAGAAGCACCGCGACGACCACCAGCGCCACCACGGCCAGCAGCAGTCCCAGCGCGAACAGGCCCAGGCCCCAGGGTCCGACGTCATGACCGTAGCCATGGCCGTTCCAGTGCCTCATCACGACCTCCTGACCACCCCGGTCCATGGATGGCCGCCATGACCAACGGCCCGCCCCGGGGCGCTCGGCGCCTCACCACCATCGTGCGCCCCCGCCCGTCGGAGTGGCGTGAGGAGGGCCCGCCCCGCCGCCGCACGGGGCCGAGCGGGAGGCGGGAGACCGCAGGAGGGCCACGGAGCATACGCCGCCGGGTGGCCGCCGGACCGGGAAAGCCGCTGGAGCCGGACCCTCCCGCACCGGCCGGGTAGCGTTCGCCCCATGAACCACCACCCGCCGGCCGACGACCGCGAGCGCCTCGTCGCGGCCGGGGTGCTGCTCCGCTACGCGGACCACCGCCCGCACCCGGCACTGGGCCACTCCACCATCGGCTACGTCTCGACGGCGCTCTGGTACGAACTCACCGCACTGGCCATCTCCCCCGACGCCGCGGCGGCCACGGCCCACGCGCTGCTCCGCACCATCGCCGCCGACGCGGTGGACGCCGCCCTCGCGCCCGGCAACGAGACCGCGCCGCGCGACGACCTCTATGTGACCCACCCCGCGTACATCGGGCCGCGCCGCCGCACGGTCTGGTTCCAGCGCTCCGGACCGCGCGGCCTGGTGACGGCGATGTTCCCGCCGTAGGGCGTGCCCTTCGGATCACGCCGGGCGGGCTCCGCGAGACACGCCCCGGCTCCGATCACGCGTCCTCCGGACCGCCCCTCTCGATCCGCAGGCTGTGGCAGGTCCAGCTGAGCAGGTCGGACCCGAAGATCGGCGGCCGGTCGTGGTAGGTGCCGTCCGCGACGGACAGGTTGACGATCAGGAAGGCGTGCCAGTCCGCGCCCACACCGCGCCGGTCGGCGTGGATCAGGGTGTCGTCGACGAACCAGTCGACCGAGTGGGCGCCGAAGACCGTCCGCAGGTCGAAGGTCACGCCGGGGGCTATACCGGCCTCGGCCCCGTGCCAGTAGCGGTAGCCGCCCCGGACGTGGTTGGAGATCTCCAGCAGGTCAGGGTGGTCGGGGTGGTACTCGAAGACGTCGATCTCGTTGCCGCCGTCCCGCCAGGTCCAGATCGCCGGCCAGGCGCCGAGCTCGCGGGGCAGGGTGATGCGCGCGCTCAGCACGTCGCCGGTGCGGACCTGGAAGCCCTCGGGGCTGCCCTCGGTGGTCAGCAGATTGCACGTCCAGAGGTCGCCGCCGTGGCGCCGGACGGCGGTGAAGACTCCGCCGGGGCAGTACGCGCGGCTGAGGAAGTCGAGTTTGTGGTCCCCCCGGTTGGTCGGCCCCATCCGGGGATAGGCACTGCTGCGCCCCGCGATCCACTGGCTGGTCGATGTGAAGTCCGCGTCGAACACGACGGCCACGGCTGCCTCCCCGGTCACCGGCGGCGCGGCGGCCTACTACCGCCGCACACGCAGGGTGATATGCCCGATACGCAGCGCAATATTCGAAGCGGACGCTCCGGATCCAGCCGATTCCCGATCGAACGGAGTGGCGACGGACCGCATGCGCGGGCGTACCGGGTCAGCGGACCGGCGCAGGCGCGTCGCTCCCGCGCGCGCTGCCGTTGCGCGCGCCCCCGCCCCGCCCGTCGGCCCCGCGCCCTCCGGTGCCGCCTCCGGGGCCCTCAGCGCCCCCACCCGCTCCGCCCCCACCCGCTCCGCCGCCGGCCCCGTCCGCGCCGCCCGGGGAGTCGTCCTCCGGGCCCAGACCGCCGAAGGTGTCGGCGCTCAGCCGGTCGGTCACCGACACCACGCCGTCCACCGAGCGGCAGAGGTTCAGCACGATCGGCACGAGGTGCGGCTCTGGCACCGTGCCGCTGAGCACCACCCGGCCCTGGTCGACCTCGACGCCGACCAGGGCCGGGCTCACGCCCTCGACCCGGCCGAGCACCTCCTCGACGATCTCCCGGCGGATCACCCGGTCCTCGCGGAGGAAGACCCGGAGCAGGTCCCCCCGGCTGACCATGGCGAAGACCCGGCCGTCCTCGTCCAGCACCGGCAGCCGTTTCACACCGTGCCGGCCCATCAACCGGGCCGCCGCGACGACGCTGGTCGACGGGGTGATGCAGACGACCGGCCCGCTCATCAGGTCGGCGGCGGTGACGGTGCCGTCCGGACCGGGCCTGGCGGCGCCGGGCGGTGGCATCAGACTGCCCTGGTCCTCCTGGGCCGCCAGGGTGAGCAGCAGGTCCGCCTCCGAGACGATGCCGAGCGGCCGGCCGTCGTCGTCCACCACCGGCACGCCGGTGATGTCGTACTCGGCCAGTAGCGCGACGATCTCCCGGAAGCCGGTCTCGGGCATCACCCGGACCACGGGACTGGTCATCACTGATTCGACGGTGGCATGCCGCACGCCGGTTCACCTCGTCCGCGAGCACCGTCCGGCCGGACCTCTGTCGTCCGGTCGGCTGTACCAGGAGCATCTCCCCCGACCGGCCGATCCGCCAGGGGCCAAGGGGCTGAATCACGGGGACCAACGGCCCCTGGCCCCGAACACCGCGTTTACCGGGCCGGGCACCGTACTGCGCGGGTGCCCGGCGCCCGCGCCCGCGTCCGTCCCGGTGGGCCGGCCGGGCCGGACCGGCCGATCGGGGGTGCGCACGGCACCGGCGGTGCGGGTACGCCTTCCGGCCGGACCGCCCACCGCCGCCCCCGGGAGCCACCGTGACCGAACCCTCCAGCTCCGACGACCAGCACGACGACCGTCCCGACGACCGGCCCCCCGGCGGACCGCTGCGCTGCCTGGTCACCGGGGCCACCGGCTACATCGGCGGTCGGCTGGTGCCGGTGCTGCTCGACGCCGGCCACACCGTGCGGTGCCGGCCACACCGTGCGGTGCCTGGTCCGCGCCCCGGACCGGCTGCGGGACCACCCCTGGCGGAGCCGGGTCGAGGTGGTCACCGGGGACGTCACCCGCCCCGAGAGCCTCACCGACGCCTTCACGGACATCGACGTCGCCTACTACCTGGTGCACTCGCTCGGCACCGGCCCGGACTTCGAGGCCACCGACCGGGACGCCGCCGGGGCGTTCGGGCGGGCGGCGGCGCTGGCCGGGGTGCGCCGGATCGTCTACCTGGGCGGCCTCGCCCCCGCCGGGGTCCCGGCCGGGCGGCTCTCGCCGCACCTGCGCTCGCGGATCGAGGTCGGCCGGGAACTGCGGGCGAGCGGCGTGCCGACCGCCGAACTGCGGGCCGCGGTGATCATCGGCTCCGGCTCGGCCTCCTTCGAGATGCTGCGCCACCTCACCGAACGGCTCCCGGTGATGGTGACCCCGCGCTGGGTGGACACCCGGATCCAGCCGATCGCCGTCCGCGACGTGCTGCGGCTGCTGGTCGGCGCCGCGACGCTGCCGCCCGACCTCAGCCGCGCCTTCGACATCGGCGGCCCCGAGGTGCTGACCTACCGCCGGATGATGGAGCGGTACGCGGCGGTGGCCGGACTGCCGCGCCGGCTGATCCTCGCCGTACCGGTCCTCACGCCCCGGCTCTCCAGCCTCTGGGTCGGCCTGGTCACCCCGGTGCCCGGGACGATCGCCCGGCCGCTGGTGGAGTCGCTGCGGTACGAGGTGGTCCGCACCGAGCACGACCTCGACCGCCTCCTGCCCGAGCCGCCGGGCGGCGCCGTCGGCTTCGACGAGGCCGTCCGGCTGGCGCTGCGGCGGATCAGGGACGCGGACGTCGCCACCCGCTGGTCCTCCGCCTCGCTGCCCGGCACTCCCAGCGACCCGCTGCCCACCGACCCGGACTGGGCCGGCGGCAGCCTCTACCAGGACGTCAGGGAACTCCGGGTGGACGTCGACCCGGCCGCGCTGTGGCGGGTGGTGGAGGCGATCGGCGGCGACAACGGCTGGTACTCCTTCCCGCTCGGCTGGGCGGTGCGCGGGTGGGTGGACCGGCTGCTCGGCGGGGTCGGCCTGCGGCGCGGGCGGCGGGACCCGGCGCGGCTGCGGGTCGGCGACTCGCTCGACTTCTGGCGGGTGGAGGAACTCGAACCCGGACGGCTGCTGCGGCTGCGCGCCGAGATGCGGCTGCCCGGGCCGGCCTGGCTGGAGCTGACCGTCGCCCCGGACGGCGCGGGCGGCGCCCGGTACCGGCAGCGGGCGCTGTTCCACCCGCGCGGGCTGGCCGGACACGCCTACTGGTGGTCGGTGGCGCCCTTCCACGCCGTCGTGTTCGGCGGGATGGCCCGGCGGATCACCGAGGAGGCCGCGCGCGGTGCCGAGGGGGATGCCGGGGATGCCGGGGGCGGTACGACCTGAGCGGCCTCCCGGCCGCCCGGCCGTCAGCGGGCCCGGCGCAGGTCGGCCAGCTCGCCGGTGATCCGGCCGAGGAAGCGCGCCACCGCGGCGAGCTCGGCCGGGGTGAACTCAGCACGCACCGTCTCGGTCCGCCGGGCCACCGGCGCGAACCACTCCGCCGCCATCCGGCCGGCGCCCGGCAGATAGTGCACCAGGACCAGGCGCCGGTCGGCGGTGTCCCGGCTGCGGCGGATGTGCCCGGCCCGCTCCAGCCGGTCCAGCACGGCGGTGACGGCGCCCGAGGAGAGGCCCAGTTCCTCGCCCAGCCGCCCGGGCGTGATCCCCCCGCTGCTGGACCGGTCGGACTCCGGGGCCGCGCGCATGATCGCGAGCAGCGCCTGGACGTCCGTGGTGTGCAGGCCGCTGGCGCCGGCGAAGCCGTGGCCGAGCAGGTGCATCTCGGAGGCGAGGTCCTGGAGCAGCCGTCCGAGTGCCGGTCCGCCGGGCGGTTCCTGCCCTTGGTCCTGCCCCTGGTCGTGCTCCTGCTGCTCCTGCTGCTCCCCCTGCTCGGACAAGGCGTGTTCTCCGGTCGCGTACGGCGTCGATCCAACCCGTTCAGCCTAACGGCGCCGCGCCGCTGCCCCGCGGATCACCCCCCGGAGCCCGACCCGGCTTCCGACGACACCGACACCGACGCCGTAGACGCCGACGCCGACCCCGCCCGCAGGGCACCGCGGCCGGTCCCGGCGGGCCACCAGACCCGGTCGCCGAGGTCCCGGACCAGCGCGGGCACCAGCAGCGAACGGACCAGCAGGGTGTCCAGCAGCACCCCGAACGCCACGATGAAGGCGATCTGGGCGAGGAAGGCCAGCGGGATCACCCCGAGCGCGGCGAAGGTCGCGGCCAGCACCACACCCGCCGAAGTGATCACCCCGCCGGTGGCGGTGAGCCCGCGCAGCACCCCTTCGCGGGTGCCGAGGCGCAGCGACTCCTCCCGGACCCTGGTCATCAGGAAGATGTTGTAGTCCACCCCGAGCGCGACCAGGAACACGTACCCGTACAGCGGCACCGAGGGGTCCACCGCGGAGAACCCGAACACGTGCGGGAACACCACCGCGCTGACCCCGAGCGTGGCGAGGTAGGAGAGCGCGACGGTGGCGGCCAGCAGGACCGGCGCCACCAGCGAGCGCAGCAGCAGGACCAGCACGGCCAGCACGCAGAGCAGCACCACCGGGGTGATCAGACGCCGGTCGTGGGCGGCCGTGGTCCGGGTGTCCTCCTGCTGGGCGGTGTAGCCGCCGACCAGCGCCCGCGCGTCGGGCACGGCGTGCACCGCGTCCCGCAGCCGGTGGACGGTGGCGATGGCCGCGTCGCTGTCGGCCGGGTCGGTGAGCGTGGCCTCCAGCCGGACCCGGCCGTCCACGACCAGCGGCGCGGTACCCGGCGCTCCACCCGGCGCGGCGCCCGGCGCCCCGGCGGCGGTGGCGCGGACGGCGG